>NZ_CEYNZH010000029.1:0-26206 GCF_982874595.1 Oceanospirillum sp.
CAGCGTGGAGCGCAACCTTAACTTTGTGATTCGCTCGATCAGGGCGAATAAGCGCCCCGTGGCTCGAGAAGCGTTGGAGCTTGGATTACAGCTTGCGGGGCTTGAAAGCCTGCGGGATCAGGATGCGGTAACCTTGTCAGGTGGTGAGCGGCAACGGTTGGCCCTTTTAAGAGCATGGTTATTAGAGCCGGGTCTGCTGCTGCTGGATGAACCCGCAGCAAATCTGGATGATGATTCAATTGAGCTAATGCATCGCTTAGTGACTGATTTAATTGATAAAGGAACGGTGATTATGGTGAGTTCTCACCAGAAAAATCTGCTCACGGATCTGTGTAATACCCGATGGAATATCCAGTCTGGCACGTTAGCTGCTTCCCGTATTGAGACTTAAACGGATGCGTTTGGATTCTGGCGGCAAAATAAGCCGGCCAGGTAAAAATAATCCACGGGTATTCCCTAGGCCGCATACAATAGATGTAATACCGATCTTTTTTGATAAGCGCAGGATTCGCTGTCTCAGACCTTAATAGGGATTTAATCCGGAGAGCCTCAAGCCATGAACAGTCAAGCAGTCCTACCTGATACCCGCGAGATTACCGCAGTTGTTCTGGCCGGGGGGCAGGGACAGAGGATGGGGGGCATGGATAAGGGATGGGTGCCTTTTAAAGGGCGGCCCATGATTCATCATGTTCTGGAACATATTGGTCCTCAGGTTCAGTCCGTGCTGATCAATGCCAATCGCAGTCTGGAAGAGTATCTGGCGCTGGGTTATGACGTCGTTGAAGATATTGAACAGGGTTTTCATGGTCCGCTTATGGGGATGCTGACTGGCCTGACTCATGCCAAAACTGACTGGGTGTTGTTTGTCCCCTGTGATATTCCTTTGTTACCGAACAATGTCGTTGAGAAGCTTTATCAGGCCATTGCCAAAAATGATGTGGATGTTGCCGTTGTTCATGATGGTGAGCGTCTGCAGCCAGTGATCTCTCTGGTGCGCCGAAGTCTGTTGCCAAGTCTTGAAAGTTGGCTGGCTGAGGGGAAACGCAAGATCGATCGCTGGTACATGCAGCATCGTATGGTTGTTGTGCCTTTTGACAGTCCGGAGGAAGATTTTATGAACCTGAACACTCAGCAGGAGGTTCAGGATCTGGAACGGCGACTCTGACATCATCTGTTCTATCCGGAAAAAGCAGCGCTAAGTCGCTGCTTTTTTTATGGTTTTTCTCACAGTGTGAGGCATCTGGACTTTATTGGTTCTTTTTTGACCTGTTTCAGAGCTGTCGTGGAATATTCCTTGCTCAAATAGACCCATACAACACGAAAAGGGCTCTGTTGCAGGGTCCTTGTGCGTCGCGAGATCGCTTGGCGCTAAACCAAATAGGATGGGTTATGTTGAATTATCCCCTGCCGGTGCTGGGTTTTTCGGCCTTTAGTGGCTCCGGTAAAACAACGTTGCTGAAAAAAGCGCTGCCAATTCTGGTCCGGAAAGGTATCCGTTGTGCTGTCGTAAAACATGCCCATCACGCTTTTGAAGTGGATCAGCCCGGTAAAGATAGTTTCGAGCTGCGCAAGGCGGGAGCAGCCCCCATGCTGGTGGCCTCATCTCAACGTATGGCGATGATGCTGGATTTCCCTGTGAGTGATGAATCACCGGTAAAAGATCCTGACTTGCAGGAGATGATCGATTTTTTACCCCTGCACCGTCTGGATTGTGTTCTTGTGGAGGGCTTCAAAGCGATTCCTTTCCCCAAAATTGAGATACATCGTCCGGAAACCGGTAAACCGGTTATCGCGTTGAATGACGCCAACATTATCGCCATCGCTACGAATGATGCCGCTAAGCTGAAAGAGAACCTGGTGGATTCTGGCGACGCGGTTAATGCTCTGCCTCTGTTAGACCTGAATGATCCTGAGGCGATCGCTGACTTTGTGATTGAGCAGGTGAAGCAGCAACATCAGGTGCTGGATGCTGAAAACGTCATCGAAAGCGGCACTAAACGTGTATAGGGAGCCTTGTCATGACATCAGAAAAGAATACGCCTCAGGCAGTGGTCAGTTGCTTTGATCAACCCGGTCAGTTGAGTGTTCAGCAGGGGCGTCAGGCGCTGCTGGATGCGGTGCAATCGGCGTCTCAGCCGCAGGTTATCCGGCAACCGATCGCAGAGCTTGCGGGCTGTGTACTGGCACAAAATGTGATCTCGCCGATCAATGTTCCTGCGCAGACTAATGCCGCGATGGATGGTTTTGCACTGGCGCTGCCGGAAGATGGCCGTGAGGTTTTTGAGCCTGAATATGAACTGATCGGCAAGGCATTAGCGGGTCACGGTTTTGATGGTGAACTGAAAACCGGTCAGGCGGTGACCATCACCACCGGGGCACCGGTTCCGGCTGGAGCTAACACTGTTGTCATGCGTGAGATCTGTCAGGCAGGTGACAACAGGATGGTGATCGACAAGCCGGAATCCCTGCGTCTGAACGACAATATTCGTCAGGCCGGTGAAGATCTGGCAACCGGTCAGATTGCCGTCAAGGCAGGTACCCGTCTGACGCCGGCCCATCAGGGCTTGATCGCCTCTCTGGGGCTGACAGAGGTTGCGGTATTTAAGCCTCTTATCGTTGCGGTGTTCTCCACCGGTGATGAGGTGGTAGCGCAGGGGCAGCCGTTACCGGCGCACAGTATTTACGATACCAACCGTTATTCTCTGATCGCTCTGTTGAAAAAGCTGCATTGCGAAGTGATCGATCTGGGCATTCTGCCGGATCAGGAAGCGGTGCTGGCGAAAACGCTGGCGGATGCAGCGGTTAACGCTGATGTGGTGATCTCCTCTGGTGGTGTTTCTGTCGGTGTGGCGGATTACATCAAAACGGCTTTGGCGCAGGTGGGTGAGGTCGGTTTCTGGCGCATGAATATCCGTCCCGGTCGTCCTTTTGCCTTTGGCCGTATCGGTGCGGATTTGTCCGATGAAGGCTCAGATTCAGCCTGGTTCTTTGGTCTGCCGGGTAATCCGGTGGCGGTGATGGTGACCTTTATGCAGCTGGCGCAACCGGCGTTACGCAAGCTGCAGGGTGAAAGCGGATGGCAACTGCAGGGCATTCCTGCGGTTGCAGAGGAAAAGATGCGCAGTCGCGAAGGCCGTACCGATTTTCATCGCGGTATTTTTAGCCTGACGGCCGAAGGGCAACTACAGGTACGCACCACAGGGACTCAGGGTTCCGGCATTCTGCGTTCCATGACCGAAGCCAACTGCCTGATTGAAATTGGCGATGAGTATGCGGCCATCGCGCCGGGGGATTCCGTGATGATTTATCCCTTTGCTGACCTGCTTTAAAAGCGGACAGTCGTTAATTGAAGCAAGTACTTCGTAAAACGTTAAAGAATAAAAACGATCACCGCCTCATGCCGGCTTTGCGGAACCGGGGCCTAAGGCGGGAAGTAGAGAGAACACTATGACTCAGCAAGCTAACAATCTGACCTCCGATACGGATCTGCATCCGGAAGGTTTTACCCATATTGATGCTAAGGGTGAGGCCAGTATGGTGGATGTGACCGAAAAAGCGGTCACCGCCCGAGAAGCTGTGGCAGAAGCGTATGTCGAGATGCAGCCGGAAACCCTGCGGATGATCGTATCCGGCGAGCACAAAAAAGGTGATGTGCTGGCGGTAGCCCGTATTGCCGGTATTCAGGCCGCCAAGAAAACCTCAGATCTGATCCCGCTGTGTCATCCTCTGATGCTGACCAAGGTTAAGGTCGAGCTGATTCCGGAACCGGAGAAAAACCGAATTCGCGTTGAAACCCTGTGCAAACTGGCAGGGCAGACCGGTGTTGAAATGGAGGCGCTGACAGCAGCCTCTGTGGCAGCGCTGACACTTTACGATATGTGCAAGGCCGTGGACAAAACTATGGTTATCTCGGGCACGAAAGTGCTGGAGAAAAAGGGTGGTAAATCCGGTCATTGGCAGATGACCAGCGATTCGACTGATCTTGCGCCGCAGGCAGGCTCTGCTTCTGCTCATTCCGGTACGGAATCTGCGGGTTATGCAGCAACTGACACGGCGACCGAAGGTTCTGTGGGCGTGCCCTGTGTCGATGTGCGTTTTTTCGCTGGTTTGCGTGAAGCCTTGGGCTGTGAGCAGATCAGCGTGGTACTGGATGACGCAGCGGTGACCTTGGCTGAGCTTAAAGAGCAGCTGATTATCTCCCATCCGGAATGGGTGAATGAACTGTCGGCCAAGAACCTTCTGATGTCGGTGAATCAGCAGATGGCTAAAGCATCGGCAACGGTTGAGGCCGGTGATGAAGTGGCTTTCTTCCCGCCGGTTACGGGAGGCTAATATGAGCTGTCAGATTGAGATTAAAGTTCAGGAGGCGGAGTTCTGCCTGGCTGAGGTTAACCGGTCGATCACGGAAAATCGCACCGATATCGGTGCGGTAGTGACCTTTTCAGGTCTGGTTCGGGATTTTAATGAGCAACCCGATGTACTGGCTTTGACCCTTGAGCATTATCCGGGTATGACCGAGCAGGCGCTGGAACAGATTGCTGCTGAAGCAGCGGAACGCTGGCCTTTGCAGGCGGTACATGTGATTCACCGTGTCGGCCGCTTAACACCCGGAGATCCTATTGTGCTGGTGGCCGTGGCTTCTGCTCATCGTCAGGCGGCCTTTGATGGTTGCAGCTTTGTTATGGATTTTCTGAAAACCCGGGCACCCTTCTGGAAAAAAGAGAATACCCGTCATGGGGATTATTGGGTGTCTGCCAGACGTTCAGATGATGCCGCCGCCCGGCGATGGAAGGAGGGGGAGGTATGACCGCTTCGATTCAGTCTGAACAGGAAAAACTGGTGGATGGCTTTGGTCGTCAGGTGACCTATGTCCGAATGTCAGTGACGGATCGTTGTGACTTTCGTTGTGTATATTGCATGAGCGAAGATATGACTTTCCTGCCCCGTGAGAAGGTGCTGACACTGGAAGAGATGTCTCTTGTGGCAGAAGCTTTTGCCGAACTCGGGGTGAACAAAATCCGCCTGACTGGCGGTGAACCTCTGGTACGCCGTAATGTGATGGAGCTGATTGAGCATATTGGTGATCTGCCGCAGATTACCGACTTTGCCATGACCTCCAACGGTTCTCAGCTGGGGCGCATGGCGGATGATCTGAAAGCCGCCGGTCTTAAACGGCTGAATATCTCTCTGGATTCCCTCGACACAGACCTTTTCCGTCAGCTGACCCGCAAGGGCGACCTGAATCAAGTGGTTGAGGGGGTTGATGCCGCTGTGGCAGCGGGTTTTAAGGGTATTAAACTGAATGCTGTGATTCTTAAGGGCCGCAATGACCATGAGATTTTGGATCTGCTGGAGTTTGCGATAGCACGTGGAATTGATATCAGCTATATCGAAGAGATGCCGTTAGGTGAGATCTCTGAACATCAGCGGGAAGAGACCTACTGCTCCAGTGATGAAGTTCGCGAGGTGATTCGTCAGCGCTATGAGCTGATGCCTACGACAGAAAAGACCGATGGACCGTCCCGCTATTTTCGTATCCCCGGCCTGAAAACCAAAGTCGGTTTTATCTCTCCCCACAGCCATAACTTCTGCAGTAGCTGTAATCGGGTTCGGGTAACCGCTGAGGGGCGTTTGTTGCTCTGCCTGGGTAATGAGCATTCCGTGGATCTGAGAGCGATTATACGGGCCAATCCGGGGGATATTGAGCCTCTGAAACAAGCGATTCGGGAGAGTATGGCCATTAAGCCGGAGCGGCATCACTTTACGACGGATGGTGATGTGCAGGTGGTGCGCTTTATGAATATGACCGGAGGCTGAGCTTGAGTCTCTGGCTTTATTCCGCCAGTCTTCTGGCTGCGATCAGAGCTTTATACCAATCACGTTTTGGCGCGGCTACCACAGGGGGACGCAGGTTCAGGTAGCTGACTTTGCGTTCTCTGGGTTTGGCAAACTGGTTCAGTACGTTCAGGCGGCTTTCTCTGGCGTGATAGTTGTCACGGAGGAAGGCGATGGCATCCTCACCCAGTTCAACCCGGTAGTGTTTTACCAGCGCCAGGGCCAGACGCTCAGCGGCTACTGAGAGATCATGCCGCTTCTCATTCGCCATCGCGGTACCCATGGCAGCTTTTGTCGCTGCGCTCATGCCCGGTTCAATGTCGTTCATGTAGATGGCGTTGGTGCTGTATATGGCGCGCTGGATTTCGGGGCGGCTCAGATGAATGTGGGGTTCCAGTGCTAATGCGATCTCAATAGCCAGCTGTTTCGCAATCTCCGGTGTGATGTGGTCTTCCGGAAGTTGTGCGCGCTCAACCCTGCCCCGAAGGGCTTTGTTACGTGCCTGATTAAGATCCTCAGGGGTCAGCTTATATTTGACCAGAAAGTCGTGCAGTTTCAGGCAGACGTCACTGATCGCCTCTTCATCCAGATAAATGGATTTTTCCGTTACCCTGAGACCCCGATGACCACTGCCGATCTGCAGTTTGGTATCACTAACGGAAAAAGTATCAACCGATCTTTCCCAGCGGTCCGACGCCTTGAGAAGCTGAACATGAATGCGGCCAATGCGCTCGTAGGCCCGTCGAATCTCTTTCCAGAGGTTCAGCGCCTCACCCAGTTGTCGGGATTGCTCTCTGATCCAGTCTTTATCAACTTTGGCTCTTTTTCGGCGGGCTTTACGGCAATATTCTGATAGGCGTTCGGCTGATTCATCCATGTAGTGCTCGGCACTTTCCACAAGAATGTCGGCGGACTGATTGATCTGCAGCTGCTCAACCTCTTCATCATCACTGGTACGTTGCAGAAGATACTGTTGATTAATAAAACTGGCCAAAGCGCGGATACGACTGAGCCCGGTAGCCTGCGCAATACGGTATTCGCTGCGGTTGCGTTCCATTCTGTCCAGTGCGTCTGCCAGCTCCCAACGGCCACGATAGGCGAAGGTAAGCATTGATATACGACGGCCACAGAGTAATTCGAAGGCTAGGACGATCATCTCTTCAACGTCCTCGTCGGACATCAGCAGATCATTTTCTTCTTCGATAGCGGCAAAAATACGTTCAATAAAGTTTTCCTGGCGGGGCATGCCCAATTTCTGGTCGGGACTGTCCCCCTGTAATCGGGTTCGGATATAGGGAATAGCATCCGGTTCGATGGATTCAAGCTGGACCAGAACGTGGCGAATGAGGAAACGCTGACTTTCTACCAGATCATCAATACGACGATCCATACCAACCTGACGATAGATCTCAATCTGGCTGATCAGGCGGGCAAAGGTTTTATTCAGGGTAAGGTCGTAGACTGCCTGCTTCAGGGATTCAGGGTCTAGGTCTGCCTTTTGCAATAGCAGCTTGGCGACATAACGCTGGCGCTGCTCCGGGTCATGCTGATGGGTGTGCAGATCCAGTACCTGCCAGCGAAGCTCCGGTAGTTGTTCCAGAACGAGAGACACACGACGCTTTTCTTCTTCAATTTTGGGTACCCGAGTCAGGCGATACACAATTTGCGCGACAATACCAGCCACACCGGTAATCACGGTGTAGATAATAAAGAAGATCAGGTTTTCCTGGGTGGGGGCCTTGTTATAACCCAGTACGTAGCTCAGCTGTGCTGCGATCAGGGTTACCGGACCTGCAGTCCAGGCCAGAGAGAGCAGCGAAATGCCCCAGGGCATCGTTGTAACCGCCTCGCTGATCTGGCGTATATGGGCAAAGCCTTCACGCTGGATAGAGACTTTTGTCGTTGAGCTGTCAGATTTTTTCCGACCAAAGAGGCCCATAGCTGGAATTCCATTTTTACCGCAAAAACAACAGTCTAAGGCTGGGTTTGGCGAAAGGCAAACCTAAGGATTGCTCTTTTTGGGTTAGGGATTGCTATTGGCTTCAAAAAGGTACTTTGGTGAGCCGTTCGTGCCTTTTGGGTTGCTGAGGAGGTGGCTGAAAAGGGTGAAATCAACGTCATAAAAATCCCTGTCGGTTTCGATGTGGTTCTCACCCTTATCGTGGAGGAATTGAGCGCTGAATGGGGCTTTTCCGGAATGGAGGGGAATGTTCAGGTGACGATAATGGGGCGTGGGTGCCCTGAGTTGGTCATAGATATAGACCAGCCCCCAGGCCGCTGACATGTAGTGTTCACCATAGCTGTTGAAGAGTTCTTTCTGTTGTATTTTCTGTCGGGCTTCCGGGATGAGATCAAAGCCGGTTACCAAAATATCCTGGCCGGGTATGCTGTCGCTTTCTTTCAGGGCCTCAATTGCTCTGAGAGCCATGGCATCATTGGCGGCCCAGATGATACGGATCTCCGGATAGCGCTGTTTTGCTGAAAGGGTTGCGTTATAAGCATGATCAGGGTCGTATCGGGTGTGAAAAATCTGCCTGATATCGACCTGATCTTTGTAGCTTACCAGCGCATCAAACATACCCAAAAGCCGTTGCGCGGCAGATCGTGACGACGAGCTGCCATCCAGAACTACCATCGGCAATGGACGTTGATCAGGGAAGCGTTGAAGGGCTTCTTCGACCAGTTCCTGGGTTAGTTTACGGCTGGCGTTGTAGTTGTCGATTTCAATATTGCCCAGCCAGTAGCGGTAATATTGCCCCGGTTTACCCATATTGTCTTTTGGGGAGAAGCCATTGTCGTACAGAACACCGTAGATCTGGTTTTTCTCCAGCAGTTCGAGAATCGCCTTGCCGGTGTTCTTTATATTGGGGAAAAGTACGGCATCCGGTTTATGGCTTGAGTTTACCAAAGAGGAAAGTACACGAATTGGCCGCAGTGGGTTGTTATTGATATCAACAACCTGAAGCCTTATGCCTAGGTCAGAAGCGGCTTTTGTTGCGGCCTGCTCAACCTGACGCCAAAAGGGGTTTTGCGTATTCTTGACCATGAGCACCACCTGCAAGGGAGGTGCTGACGGGTTGTCTTCGCTGATTGCCGGCGCAGTTGGGTGCAGGGGCTCAGTCGCAATGGCAGGCCGGTGGATGAGTAGCAAGAGGCTCATCAGTATTAAGAGGCGAATAAGAATTGCACTCAAAACTTGCGGTTTGCCTGGCTGAGGCAGCGTCTTTGAGGTATGAAGCATTGATGAGCCTGTTGCTGGTACTGTATTAATGTGATTTTTAGTGTTGTTGGTAAGTCAGGTGCAGTCTGACTAATTCCGGCAGAGAATTAGCTCCTGTTTTACGCATGATATTGCTGCGATGGTACTCGACGGTTTTAACCGTGATATTCAGCTCTCTGGCGACTTCTTTGTTGGCGTAACCTTTTACCAGCAGTTCGAGGATCTGATACTCTCGTTTGGTCAGAGATCCCAGCGCTTTGTGGCTTTCCTGCTCAATCTGGAGGGCGTTTTTGGTTTCGCGGAATTTTTTAAGTGCCGCTTCCACCTTAAATACCAGCTGGCTGTGATCAATAGGTTTCTCAAGAAAGTCAAAGGCTCCCAGCTGGATCGCCCTGACAGCCATTGGCACTGTCGCATGTCCGGTGATGAAGATAACCGGAGCGATAATATCGAGTGACTCCAGTTGCTGAAATAGCTCAATGCCACTCATGCCCTGCATACGAACATCCAGTAGAATACAGCTGGGTTCCGATGTTTTTTGTTGCATCTCGGTAAGAAATTCTTCGCCGGAAGCGTGAGTAACCGCGTCATAACCGTAGGATTCCAGCAGCATCTTCAGCGATGCGGATACGGATTCCGTGTCGTCAATAATATGGATTTTCTGAGGTACTGTTTGCAAGTGTGTATCCTCCTGAAGCCAACTGCGCAGTTATCGATGCTGCAGATGGCTTTCAGTTTTCTCCGGATTGTTTGTCTCCGGTGTTGTTATTTGTGCGGGTAACCGCAGGATGAATTCTGCCCCGCCCCGTTCCGGATTGCGGGCTGTAATGGAGCCATGGTGCATTTCTGCGATGCTCCTGCAGATTGCCAGCCCCATACCTAAGCCTTTTTCTTTTGTGCTGTAGTGAGTGGTGAACACTCTTTCTATGCTGTCGATACCGGGGCCATTGTCACTGACCCTGATCATGTAGTTGTTCTCTTCTTTGCTCAGGTTGATGCTGACTTTGCCATTTTTGTCGGCCTGATCTGCAAGCACTTCAATCGCATTGGAGAGCATATTGATCATGAGTTGCTTTATCTGAACGTCATTGGCTATTGCAGGGGCTTCAGCCATTTCGGTGTTCAAAAGGAGGGTGACCTGATGTTTATCTGCTCTCAGTCGGCAGAGGTCAAGACTTTCCCGAAGGGTTTTGACCAGATCCAACTGCTGTTGCGGATAGTCATTCCGGCCCAGATGACTACGGGCCTGTTGGACAATCTGGGAGGCGATATCAGCTTGCTGAATCAGGTGCTCCAGGCTCTGATGGAGTTTTTTACTGTTGATCTGTTCTTTTTGACTGAAGTTGATCGCTGACAGAGCATAGTTTTGTATGGCTGCCAGTGGTTGATTGATTTCATGGGCAATAGTGGTCGCCATCTCTGCAATAGCCATCTGATTCTGTCGGAAATTCATCAGCTCGTCGGCTTCTTTTTCGAGCTTTTCTGCACGAATTTTATCGCTGACATCTCTTAACGTGACATAGTAAAGCGCCTGTTTGTCATACATGACCATGTTGAAGTGAAGCTCAATCTGCAAACCCGCTTTTTGCAAGGGGGAGGGCAGTGAGCTTTCGTCCAGTCGGTAACAGCCATGTTCCAGAGGCTGAGAGCCAAACATCACTTCAAAATCCTGCTTGATCAGTTGCTCAAGTGGCTGATCGAGCACCTTCATCGCGGCCTGATTGGCATCAATGATGCGATAGCGTTCTTCATCTTCCAGCCTGAAGCTTTCTACAATCAGAAGAGCGTCCACATTGCGGTGAAACAACGCCCGGTAGCGCTTCTGGCTGTTCTGAAGCATGTTGGTCAGCAGCCGGGCTGATTCCCGCCCCTCTGCAACCTCATTGGTTCGCTCAATCAGTTTGGCATGAGCTTCCTGCTGACGGTTGTGATAGCGAAAATTATTTTCCTGCAGCTGATTGTAGGCGTTGATTAGCTCCTGTATCTCTTTGGGATCACTGGCTTTTTGCGTAATCTGGCCCAGCTGGTCAGGTCGAGCTCCTGAGATCTCATTGATCAGAGCATCCAGACGCTTCTGAAGCTTACGCTGAAGAAAGAAAAGCAGGGCGAATAACGGCAGCATAAGCTTAAGAACACCCAATGCCACAATTGAGAGGCTGGATGCAGCCTGTCCCTTCAACATAATTTGCGGATTATAGTGAATATTAAGATTACCCAGCAGCAGGCGTTGTCCCTGATTATTGGTGTAACTGAGGGGCTTACTGATCACGATGGAGGGGATAGTTGTATCCTGATTGCCAGCATTTCGGCTGCGCATGTAGATCCGTGAAAACTGATCGGAGATCATCAGGTAATCGACAAAGGACTCCTTAAAAAGGCTGTCGCCTATCAGGTTAATGGTTTCTGCATCGGCATCGTAGAGTGCTTTTGAAAGCATTGGCAGTATCAGAGCGATACGTTTTTCTACATGAGCCTCTGTATTGTCAATATTGGCTTCATAGTAGAGATACACCTGTAGCGCAGAGAGTAACAAAACCGTTAATAGCAAAGGCAACACAACCAAGCGAACTAACTGATTTATAAGTGTTATTTTTTTGCTTTCTTCCATTGCTCTGTCCAGTTTGCTATATGCTCCAAGTATACCTTTGACAGTAGGATAATGCCCTAGGGAAAACCCTGAACGAAAACGGTATTGAACCGAGTGGCTGTCTTACAGGCTTTAACGCAAAATTACTCTTAATTTACGGTTATTCGGGGCAGGGTCAGATTAGGCGCTTGTCTGATCAATTCTTTCCTGAACATAGCAAAATCGTATTGTGTAAGGGATCTCATTATGACCGTTGAACAACTTTCTCCCATCTTCGTTGCTAATGAGCAACATGTCGGAGGCCCTATGAGTAAATTGGGAAACTATGATTCTCTGACGGGGTTGTTGTGTCGGTCCGCCTTTGAAGTGGATAAAGCGTCCCCTGAATTCGCCGGACGTATTTCAGCTGTTTTCATGATCAATTTTGATCAGTTTTCTAAGGTTAACAGAGAGCATGGTCGTTCCGTAGGTGACTTTTTGCTTGCCATGTCGGCAGATCGGTTATCCAACTTGGATCACAGTTTCCCTAAGATCAGTTATCGCTATGAGGGGGACCGTTTTGTACAGCTGGTACTGTCTGACTCCCCCCTCAATAAAGAGCAGTTAGAAGGTATCGCGAAAGATATTCAGTGTCAGTTACAGAGGCAGATCCGTCTTTCAGATCGCTCAGTTGAACTGAGTTGTACTGTTACTGCAGCGACAATAAGCGAAGATTTACCGCTTAACCGAATTGTGTCCGAGGCTCTTTTGTTCAGCGCAGAACTTAAATATAAGGGGCCAGGTCAACTTCATATTCTCTGTTCCGATGATGGCGCAGAGTCCAGGGTCTCTTAGCGTTTGGGTAACTCAATCGTTAAGTGAACATCGGCCTATCAGGCTGTTGCTCTTTGGGGACATGGGATGTCCCCATTTTTTTCATCCGATTTTTCTGTCTTAAAACCTTTGCTGTACTCTGTTATTTAAACCATTCCGGCTTATCGTAACCTTGTGTTGACGCCCCCTCTTTTTGATCTGCATCCTATCTGAGTGTTCTTTTTACCGCTTTTCATTTTCCTGTCATTTCGCAGTTGCAGCATGATTCTGTACATGAAACTGCGGGCTAATAGGATTTTGAGGATACGGCTATGATCACTAAGCAATGGGACGCTGATGAAGATAAACGCATCAGTCCGGTTAAACATCCGGATATCAATCAGTTGCTGGAGCTAACTCAGAAAGAGGCTGAAAGCATCCAGACAGAGCTTTATCAAGCGAAAAAGCGGTCACAATCAGAGGTGAATGCCGGAGAGGATTTTTCTTTTTCCGGGCTGCCCTATGGTGTTGATAGTACGCATCACGTTGCGGAAGGTTATCGTGCAGATATTCTGATTCGTTGGGGGGATCCGGTTACCGATGATGCTCCTGAATTTAATCCGCTGAAGCAAACGCCCTATGCTCAGGCTCGTCAGTTTGGTTATAACAATGACTACGTGGGGTTCTTTCCTTTGCCCAGAGGGTCTCATAATCCGGACCGGGGGCTTCTGGCGATCAATCATGAATACACGACCCGTAAGCTGATGTTCCCCAGGTATGAAAAGGGGAATGAGCATCTGGGGAAGAAAAGTGATTATGAGCGTAATCTTTGCGAAATTGAGATGGCTGCTCATGGCCTGAGTGTTATCGAGATTGAGAAAGACCGAAAAGGACGTTGGCAACGCGTACGATTCAGTCCCTATAACCGACGTATCTCACCGTTAAAAAGTGTTTTGGATATCGCAGGCCCGGCAGCCGGTCATGAGCGGATGAAAACCACTTATGATCCCAAGGGAAGGCATGTCATCGGTACCGTGAATAACTGTGCCGGTGGTATCACACCCTGGGGGACCCTGTTAACGGCAGAAGAAAACTTTAACGGTTATTTCTGTGGTAAAAGAAAACACCATCTGGAAAAAGAGAAGTTGAAACGCTACGGTATACCCGGCAAGTGGTTTGATTGGGGTAAGCATCATGAACGCTTTGATATTGAGCAGGAACCCAATGAAGTGAATCGCTTTGGTTGGATTGTCGAACTTGATCCCTATGATCCCCATGCCCGACCTGTGAAGCGAACCGCCTTAGGACGCTTTAAGCATGAAGGTGCAGCGGTAACGGTTAATGAAGATGGCCGGGTTGTTGTGTACTCCGCTGATGACCAGAACGGTGAGTACCTGTACAAGTTTGTCAGCCATGGGCGATACGATCCCCATAGCCGACGGGCAAATTTTGGGTTGCTGGATGAAGGTTGCCTTTATGTTGCCCGCTTTGAAGAAGAAGGCGCACTAAATTGGTTACCACTACGCCATGGTTATGGTCCTTTAACGGCTCAGAATGGTTTTGATAGTCAGGCCGATGTGTTGATTGATGCCCGCCTTGGAGCTGATCTTCTCGGTGCAACTCCGCTGAACCGGCCAGAAGACGTAACGATCAACCCCAAAGACCAGAGTGTTTATCTGATGCTGTTGGAGGGAGACGAAAAACAAGGGGGGCTGGCTGGACAGATTCTTCAGTTATCGCCACCGGAAGGGGATCATGCCGGAGAACACTACAGCTGGCGGGTAATGTTGAAAACTGACAACGAGGATGCTGTTGAGGTTCATTCGGGTATTTCTGAGGGTACCCGGACTGATACTAAAGATGGTCACCCTAATCAACCGGAGAGTAATTGGTTTATCGCACCGGATAACTTTGCCGTTGATGGCCGTGGGCGGTTATGGGTAACCACAGATCAGGGTGAAAACTGGGGTAAAACCGGTTCAACGGATGGTATATGGGCTGTAGAGACACAGGGGAAAAAACGCGGGGGAGCCCGAATGTTCTTTCGTGTTCCGGTAGGGGCGGAGATGGCAAGTCCGGCTTTTACACCGGATGATAAAACGCTCTTTGTTTCGGTTCAGCATCCGGGGAGTGATGGTGCGAAGGATTATCCTCCCTTTGCCAGGGAATCCACCTTTGCTGATCCGGTAACCCGGTGGCCCGATTTTGAACCTAAAATGCCACCGCGCCCTTCGCTGGTGGTGATCACTAAGAAAGATGGTGGTTTAGTCGGCAGTTAAGACGGGCTAATATTAACAGATCTTTTTGTGATCGGTTTTGCCAAATCAAAGCCTGATGGGGCAGTGAGCACCATCAGGCTTTTTTGTGGTGTGATTGGCGGTATCAGCGCTTTAAGGCCGCTTCCAGAGGTTCAAGAAAGAGCAGAAAATCTTCCTCAATAAAGTTCATACTGTCACCCAGGCGGTGATCATCAGCTACCAGATGGATTTTACAATCGAGCTTCTGACTTAAATCGTTGGAGTTAACCCAAGGGATAACCCGATCAAAAAGACCGTGCACCAGATAAACCGAATCCGCTCTAATCTCAGGCCACTGAACGGGATAGTTCTCCAGCCCTAAAGCGGGTGCCATCAGAAACATGCCGGCGGCTTTGTAGGTCTGACTGGTACGTGCGGCGACATACCCCCCCATGCTGGAGCCCACTAACACCAGTTGATTGGTCGGTATTTTGGTTTCAGCCAGATAGCTTTTCAGCATTTTTACCCGGCTTTCCGGGTCATCGGGATCGTCTGCGCTCAGGTAATTCAGAGCGCTGAATTCGTGGCCTCTCTCATTGGCTATACGAGAGAAAAGCTGGCCTTTGTTGCCCCAGGGGCCGCTTTCCTTTCCGTGAATAAAGCAGATATGTAACGGCATAGTGGCTCCTGATCAGAATATACGGTTGAGTTGGTTTTCAAAGTGGTTTATCTATGGCTTTTGGGGCAATCAGTCAACGATACCTGTCGTCTTTTCCCGATAGCCGATGGGCTTGTCTCTGCGGTCTCCGATCACCTTGGCCGGATTGCCGGCAACAATGGCATAGTCAGGCACATCCCGGGTCACCATGGCGTTCATAGCAATAACGGCATGATCACCAATGGCAACACCATCGCGAACGCCAGCTCCGGCCCCGATCCAGACGTCTTTGCCAATGGCGATACCTTTTGAACGATTGCTCTGCTGATAGATCGGCATATCCGGTGCCATACCATGATCAAAGGCGTAAAGCTTGACCTGATTGGCAATGCGGGTCTGATCGCCAATGGTAATACCCGCCTTGCCGCCATCAAGGGAACAGCCGTGATTGATCGCCACTTCGCGGCCAATCGTCAGCGGGCCATGCAGAAAACAGTTGGCTGCAACAAAGCTTTCCTCGCCAAGTGTGATGGCACGACCGGGTTCGGCAAACAAGGCGGCATCCGGTGATATAAATACTGAGTCCGCAAGCTCGAGTGTTTCAAGTTTCTTTAAGGCTTGCTGTAGTTCATCCTGCCAGGGTTTTGCCCACTGCAGGTGTTTCGCTTTCAGACGAAAATAGAGCCAGGGCATCCAGCTCAGCCGTTTCTTGTGTTGTTGACGGTAAAATTCCAGCGTTTCTGGTTCGGGCATGATGGTGTTTTCTTTGCAGGCTGATAGCTAAACACCTATTTTGCCAGATCGTTACCTTTCATCAAACCGTTGCTCTTTCAGGGCAGGGGGATTAAGTTGTCAGGCTTTTAACGTCTGATAAATCAAGATGATGAGCCGAAAACAACTCGTATCCGCAGTGGAACTCTTTGACTCTAACGCTGGGGAGCATACAACTGTAGATTTAACTTCTGTTAAGTTTGTAGAAACCCCAGACCCTCTGCGTTGCCCTTTGTGTGGGGAAGCTAATTCCTGCTTGAATCAGGGGGCTGCTGATGTGGCGCGTAGCTGCTGGTGCAATGATCCTGCTATTCACTTTCCGGAATCTCTGTTGTCTCAGATCCCGCAGGAAAAACGCCGCAAGGCTTGTGTTTGTCGTCGTTGCGCTGAAAAGTATCAGCAGGCAAGCCAAGGGAGCTTCTGATGTATATCGGAGAAGTGGCTAAACAAACCGGGTTGTCGGTAAAGGCGATCCGGCTTTACGAAGAGATGGGGCTTATTGATTCACCGCCTCGGCAGGGACGTTATCGGGTCTACCGCCCAAGTGATCTTGAGCTGCTGAAACTGATCGTCGAGGCGAAAAAGCTGGGTGTTAAGCTCAATGAGCTGAAAAGCGTTATTTTATTCCGTGATGGTGAGCCGGACTGGCAGAAGATCGGTGAGTTTCTGCTTCAGGTGAAAGCGCGTCTGCTGCAGGAGCAGGAAGCGTTGAATCAAAAGCTGGCGAGCGTGGATCTCTGTCTTGGTTCTCTTAATCAATGTCCTCAACGTTCTGACAATGACTCCTAGTCAATTGCCGGATTTTCCAGTCTGTACTTCCCTTTTTGTTTTCTGCTGTTGACTCTGCCCCTAAGGGCAGAGCTTAGACTCCTGGTATTCAAAATATGCAATGGAGTACTGAACATGAGTCGCCTTTTAATTCTGAACGCAAACCCAAAGCAGGAAAGCCTGAATCATCAACTGGCTGACGCTTATGAAGCCGGTGTCCGCTTGGGTAGCCACTCAACAGAGCCTGAGATCCGGCGTTTTAATCTGAGTGACATGAATTTCGATCCCAGCCTCAATGAGGGTTATGACCAAAAACAAGAGCTGGAGAGTGATCTGAATGACTTTCTGACGGCTTTGCAATGGTCGGATCAAATTCTGATCGTATCGCCGATCTGGTGGGGTGGTTTACCGGCTAAGTTCAAGGGCCTGATCGACCGGGTTTTTCTGCCGGGACAGACCTTTAAATATGAAGCAGACAACCCACTGCCAACGCCGCTACTGACAGGGAAAGCCGCCCGGTTGGTTCTGACCATGGATGCCCCGGAAGAGTATGCCCAGATTCAGGCGGCTCCTGTGCTTGAGCAGCTGAATCGCTTTACTCTGGAGTTTTGTGGCATAGAGAACGAGCAGCCTTTGCTGATTCACAGCGCGAGTTTCTCTGATGAGCAGCAGATTGCTCTTTGGCTTCAAACGGCAAATGAGTTGGGGCAGGCTAAGACGAATTAAGTGGGAGCCCAGCCGGTGGGGCCGGCTGGGATGACTGGCATAGAAAATTAGATATTAGTTTTCAGGCTCTGTTAGCTATAGCCCCCAATTCCTGAAGGTTTGTATCGTCCAAGGTTCGCTTGATACTAATTTGAGCATTTTGTGGGCGCATTAGATCAATTTCGGCCTGAACGTCTTCTGAGCCTTGTAGGTTGCTGTTCAGAGCTCTTACGACTGGCCGAGTCCTGTTTTCCGGGTTGATCATGGTTACGATGGCAATCTGACCATCCATAAGTTCGACCATGCAGCCTGGCGGGTAGACTCCCAGAGCTTTGATAAAACGGTTTACAAGACTGGCATCAAACAATTTAGCACGCCAACTATAGATACGTGATAACGCCTGAGTCGGGTTAGAAGCATCGCTGTAGAAGCGCTCTCTCGTCATGGCCTCGTAAGTGCTAGTGATGCCGAGAATCTGGGCTAGATAGGGGATCTTATCCCCCTTGAGCCCTCTTGGATAGCCTGAACCATCATAGCGTTCGTGGTGATTGCCAATAATCTCTTTCAATTCGGGCAGGGTAGATAGCTCATTGTGTAGACCAACAAAGCTCATACCTTCAATCACATGATATTCTATAGCTTGGCGCTGTGCTTTATTCAGCTTGCCTTCATAACTAAGCAGATAGTTAGGTACTTTTAGCATACCAATATCATGAAGCAGGGCCGCCATACCCAAAAGATAAATGGTATGACTGTCGAGCTCTAGATATTGAGCGAAAGCAATAGTCAGAATGCAAACATTGACGGATTTCTCTGCCAAAGATTGCTCTTTCTCTTTAAGCCTGGATAACAGCAATAGCGATGCCGCATCGTTCAGTGCGTCATCCATCAGTTTATGTACGGCTTCGGTCAGCTTTTTGAAGGAGACACGATTACTGTCATTAACACGTGTGAAGAGATCTTTTACTTCGCCCACGCAAACAGCAATATTGCCTTCAATAATCTGGAGTTCTTTCCGGTTCAGCAGTTCCGGAGCAGCGATTAGTCCCTTTCGATTTTCGAGTGCATTATTTTCAGCATCTTTTGTTTTTGTTTCAGGCTCGGCCAGCTTACGGGCTTTGGCAGGTTCGACCGGCTTCTGGCGAAAGTGAGACAGAGAGTGGCGGGTCGAAGCTTCAATATCAATTACAACCTGCTTACAGGCTCGTTTGAGTTTAATCAGTTCCTCTTCTGACTTCACGGTAAACCCGCGACGCCAGAAAGGGGATTCAAGCCAGTTAATGTCTAGCTCAACAACACGCATGCCAATACGGACATGTTCTGCAGCAATGGTTTTTTTTGTCATGGAGAAAGCTCAACAATCCCTATACTTTGTCAGGTTAGCAATGATTTTTGATTTTGATTTTCACATTGATCTGTGACAAAAAATTTATTCCTGTTTGAAATTTACACGAATAAGAATGACGTAGCAAATCTACTCTTTTACGTGAAATGTCTCTGATGTCTGATTTTGCAACTATCCTGCTTTTCAACAAAACTTAGTTAAGAAAAAATATTGAAAGCAATCCAGTATTTGGAAGGAGGGAACTTAAAAGTCAGTGGGCAGATGCTGCTTTGTGGCGCAGATTTACCCGACAATTTTAAGAACACTTTCTGTCTACTCAAAACAAAAAACGAAGACTCTGGACTAAAAAAATGGATAATGGCGACAACCTGCACTGCTGCGTGCTATCGCTTTTTTTGAGTAGTTCTTTCCATGCAAATTAATGTCAATTTCCTCGACAATCTCCGCTTAGAAGCCAAATTCGATGACTTTACTGTTATCGCTGATCAGCCGATCCGCTACAAAGGTGACGGTTCGGCACCGGGGCCGTTCGATTATTTTCTCGCTTCTTCTGCTATGTGTGCGGCTTATTTCGTTAAGGTGTACTGCAACGCGCGTGATATTCCGACCCACAATATCCGCCTGTCCCAGAACAACATCGTTGACCCCAATGACCGCTACAACCAGATCTTTAAGATTCAGGTAGAGCTGCCGGACGATATCTCTGAAAAAGACCGTCAGGGCATTATCCGCTCCATCGACCGCTGCACGGTTAAGAAGGTTGTGCAGACCGGCCCTGAGTTTGTCATTGAGGTGGTGGAGAATCTGGACGAGGATGCTCAGGCACTTTTGATGGCGGATCTGGATGAAAATGCCTGTACTGAGATTCCGGGTAAAGATCTGCCGCTGGAAAAAACCATCGCCACCATGACCCAGCTGCTGGCGGATATGGGCATGAAGATCGAGATCACCTCATGGCGCAATATTGTGCCTAACGCCTGGTCGCTGAATATTCGTGATGCGGCCTCTCAGATGTGTTTCACCAACGGCAAGGGGGCCACCAAAGAAGCTGCACTGGCCTCCGCGCTGGGTGAGTTTCTGGAGCGTCTGAACTTTAACTTCTTCTACAACGATCAGTATTTTGGTGAAGCGATCGCCAACAGCGAGTTTGTGCACTATCCGGATGAGCAGTGGTTCCAGCCCGGCGAAGGCGACAGCCTGCCGGACGCGATTCTGGATGAGTACACCCGCGATATTTATGACCCGGAAGGCGAACTGCGCGGTTCTCACCTGTTTGATACCAACTCCGGCCGCACCGATCGCGGTATCTGCTCGCTGCCGTTTGAACGGGTATCTGATGGTGAAACCGTTTATTTCCCGTCCAACCTGATCGAAAATCTCTACCTGAGTAACGGTATGAGTGCCGGTAATACTCTGGAAGAGGCGCAGGTGCAGTGCCTGTCGGAAATTTTTGAACGGGCGGTGAAGCGTCAGATTCTGGAGCAGGAGCTGGCGTTGCCGGATGTGCCGGAGGCCGTGCTGGCGAAATACCCGCAGATCGCAGAAGGCGTCAAAGGGCTGGAAGAGCAGGGGTATCCTATTCTGGTGAAAGATGCCTCCTTGGGCGGTCAGTTCCCGGTGGCCTGTATCACCCTGATGAACCCGCGTACCGGCGGCGTGCTGACCTCTTTTGGTGGTCACCCGAACTTTGAAGTCGCTTTTGAACGCTGCCTGACCGAGCTGATGCAGGGGCGCAGTTTTGAAAGTCTGAACGATGTGCCTAAGCCGACCTTTGAAAGCCATGCGGTCAGCGAGCCGAATAACTTTGTTGAGCACTTTATTGATTCGACCGGTGTGGTGTCCTGGCGTTTTTTCAGCGACAAAGCGGACTACGAATTCTGTGAGTGGGACTTTTCACATGATGGTGAGGACTCTAACAAAGAGGAAGCCCAAACCCTGTTCGCCATTCTCGAACAGATGGGCAAAGAGGTGTATCAGTCGGTGCGTACCGAGCTGGGCGTGCCTACCTGCCGCATTCTGGTGCCGGACTACTCCGAGATCTATCCGGTGGAAGATCTGATCTGGGACAATACCAACAAGGCGCTGAAATTCCGTGAGGATATCCTCAACCTGCACCGTCTGGACGATGAGCAGCTGGAAGCCCTGTTCGAGCGTCTGGAAGAGAGTGAAGAAGATGATTACACCGATATCATCACCTTTATCGGCATCGAGTTTGATGAAAACACCGTTTGGGGTCAGCTGACCATTCTGGAACTCAAACTCATGATCTGTCTGGCCCTCGGTGCACTGGAAGATGCCAAAGAGCTGGTGGAGATGTTCCTGCAGTACAACGACAATACCCTGGATCGCTCTTTGTACTATCAGGGGATGAATGCCGCACTGGAAGTGGTATTGGATGACGAGCTGGACTACGAAGACTTCCGGAACAGCTTCCGCCGTATGTTCGGTGCCGAGCGTATGGATGCCGTGGAAGGCTCCATCGAAGGCACCGTACGTTTCTACGGCCTGACCGAAACCAGTATGCAGCTGGAAGGGCTGGAGAAACATCAGCGTCTGATCGAAAGCTACCAGAAACTGCATGCAGCGCGGGCTAAAACGGAAAGGTTTAAACTATCAAATGAAGCATGATTCGGCTTTTATAAAACGAACCGTGCTTCCTTTATGCTTCGTACTTTCCGGCAATTGCGATAAATTAAACCAAAATTGAATTAGAGGTGGTGTGCTTTCTCAACCCAGAGTACACCCACTTCCATTTTGGTGATGCGTACATGAGTACCTTTTTCTATAGGTTGAAGGCTCTTCAGTTTCCAGCTAATCCCTGAGTACTGATAAAGACTTTCACCTTTGCTGTCCACATTGGCATCCAGTACAAAGCTATGGTCGGCAAAGTCACTTTTGACCTGCTTGTCATCCGTTTTGGATTGGGCTGACTTAAGAGGCTTCCATAACCCTATAGTCAGCAGAGCTGTCAGTACGGCATTAGACCAGAACGCGGTGCTTGCATCCGGCGTTAGGATGCCGAATGTCATTAAAGCACCGGTAACCAGCAGGGAAAGGCCAAAGAAAAAAAGTACAAAGGTTGAAAAGCCCAGCACTGCAATCTCAATGATCAGAGCGAGAACACCCAAAACCATCAGGGATTCGGCAAGGTTCTGCAGCAGAAAACCCATATCTTAAGCCTTCTGTTTGCTGTTCAGAGAGTTAATGATGGACATTGATGAGGCAACCAGAGAGCTGGCATCGGTCCCGCTTTCAGGAAGAAGTACCACAGAGCTTTCACGGGCGATTGCCTGTTTCGCTTCGATAGCCTTGGTTGCCAGATCCAACTGAATCGCTTTCTGACCCTGTTCTGTATCTGCAGCTTCACCAACTTTGCGCAGAGCTTCAGCCTGGGCTTCTGCAACAGCCATAATGGCCTTCGCCTCACCTTCCGCTTTCAGGATCTGTTCTGCCTTTTCTGCTTCGGCGGCCAGTACCTGAGCCTGTTTTTTACCCTCTGCGACGTTAATGGCCGCCTGGCGGTCACCTTCGGATTCCAGAATCTGGGCTCGTTTCACACGCTCGGCCTTCATCTGAGCTTCCATTGCTTCCATTACAGAGTTTGGCGGAACGATATCTTTAATCTCATAACGTAGGACCTGAATACCCCAGGGCTCTGCGGCCTGATTGATCGAGGATACAATGTTCGCATTCAAGAGATCGCGTTCTTCGAAGGTTTTATCCAGCTCCATTTTACCCAGTTCGGAACGCATAGTGGTTTGTGCCAACTGAGTGACCGCAAATACATAGTCATCAACGCCGTATGTTGCCTTGTAAGGGTCCAGTACGCGGAAATAGAGTACGCCATCAACCACCAAAGAGATGTTGTCTTTGGTAATTGCACTTTGTGACGGAACATCAACAGCTTGCTCTTTCAGGCTTCGCTCAGCTGCAATGCGGTCAATAAAGGGGATAATAAAATTCAGACCGGCTTCTTTGGTTGACTGATATTTACCAAAACGTTCAATCAGCCAGGCCTGATTCTGAGGGACAAACTTGATGGTGCTTTTAATAAAAAAGAGCACCAGGATTAGTAAAATCACTTCGAAAGAGAGAAGCGTTTCAATAAAAAATTCCATTTGGCGGATAACTCCTGTGGTCAAGTAAGAAAAGCCAACTGACGATATATCATTGGCAACGGCAGGATTCTAACATCAGATAAAAACCGGTTTCGTGACTTAATTAATCCTTTAAAAAAGCAGTTATCTTGTATCTTTTGTTGCGGGCATAAAAAAACCCCGGCAAAGCCGGGGTTTTCTGGTTCAGTATGCTTTCTGATCTGTCAGAATTAAGCTTCCTGAGCCAGTGGGATGAACTTAGATGCAGCCGCCTGATAAGACGCGATCTGGTCGAAGTTCAGGTAGCGGTACACGTCGTCAGCCATGGTATCCAGCTTCGCAGTGTACTGCATGTACTCTTCTACAGTAGGCAGTTTACCGGTCAGAGCGGCAACAGCAGCCAGCTCAGCAGAAGACAGGTAAACGTTAGCACCAGTACCCAGACGGTTAGGAAAGTTACGTGTAGAGGTCGATACCACAGTGGTGTTGTCGCCAACACGCGCCTGGTTACCCATACACAGAGAACAACCCGGCATCTCCATACGTGCACCCGCTTTACCAAAGATGTTGTAGTAACCTTCTTCAGTCAGCTGAGCCTGATCCATCTTGGTTGGAGGCGCGATCCACATGCGGGTAGGCAGCTGTTGGCCAGCAGCATCCAGCAGTTTACCGGCGGCACGGAAGTGACCGATGTTGGTCATGCAAGAACCGATGAATACTTCGTCGATTTTCTCACCAGCCAGCTCAGATAGCAGTTTCACGTCATCCGGATCGTTAGGGCAAGCCAGGATAGGCTCTTTAACTTCGTTCAGATCGATTTCGATTACGGCGGCGTATTCTGCGTCTGCATCGCCTTCCATCAGCTGAGGGTTAGCCAGCCAGTCTTCCATACCCTTGATACGACGCTCAATGGTACGTACATCGCCGTAGCCTTCTGCAATCATCCACTTCAGCATGGTGATGTTAGAACGCAGGTATTCAGCGATCGGCTCTTCGTTCAGCTTGATAGAACAAGCCGCTGCAGAGCGCTCTGCTGCAGAGTCAGACAGTTCAAACGCCTGCTCAACTTTCAGGTTAGGCAGACCTTCAATTTCCAGAATACGGCCAGAGAAGATGTTCTTCTTACCCGCTTTAGCAACAGTCAGCAGACCCTGCTTGATCGCGAAGTAAGGAATCGCGTTAACCAGGTCACGCAGAGTGACGCCAGGCTGCATTTTTTCGCCTTTGAAGCGAACCAGAACAGACTCCGGCATATCCAGTGGCATAACACCAGTCGCTGCAGCGAACGCAACCAGACCGGAACCCGCTGGGAAAGAGATACCGATTGGGAAACGGGTGTGAGAGTCACCACCAGTACCTACAGTATCAGGCAGCAGCATACGGTTCAGCCAAGAGTGGATTACACCGTCACCAGGACGCAGAGATACACCACCACGGTTCATGATGAAGTCTGGCAGAGTGTGGTGGGTGTTCACATCAACTGGTTTAGGATAAGCAGCTGTGTGACAGAAAGACTGCATGGTCAGATCTGCAGAGAAGCCCAGACATGCCAGATCTTTCAGTTCATCACGGGTCATAGGACCAGTGGTGTCCTGAGAGCCTACAGTGGTCATCTTAGGCTCTACATAAGTGCCCGGGCGTACGCCTTCAACACCACACGCTTTACCAACCATTTTCTGAGCCAGAGAGTAACCTTTACCGGTATCTTTTGGCTGCTCAGGGCGTTTGAACAGATCAGTTGGACCTTTCGCCAGGAACTCACGAGCTTTCTCAGTCAGGCCACGACCAATGATCAGTGGGATACGACCGCCGGCACGAACTTCGTCCAGCAGAACCTGAGTTTTCAGTTTGAAAGTAGAAACAACTTCGTCAGTGCCGTGCTTGCACACTTTACCTTCGTATGGGTAAACGTCGATGACATCGCCCATGTTCAGGTTTTCTACGTCCATTTCGATCGGCAGTGCGCCTGCATCTTCCATCGTGTTATAGAAGATAGGAGCGATCTTGCCACCGAAGCAGAAACCGCCAGCGCGCTTGTTAGGAACATTCGGGATTTCGTCACCGAAGAACCACAGAACCGAGTTAGTCGCGGACTTACGGGAAGAACCGGTACCCACAACGTCACCAACGTAAGCAACAGGATGGCCAGCAGACAGCAGTTCGCGGATCTGCTTGATTGGACCCTGAACGCCTGGCTCATCAGGAGTGATACCTTCGCGTTCCATTTTCAGCATCGCCATCGCGTGCTTAGGAATGTCAGGACGGGTGAACGCATCAGGAGCCGGAGACAGATCGTCAGTGTTGGTCTCGCCGGTTACTTTAAATACGCTCAGAGTGATTTTTTCAGCCAGCTGAGGCTTGGAAGTGAACCATTCACCCTCAGCCCAGGATTCGATAACGCCCTTCGCGTTTTCGTTGCCTTCTTTTGCTTTGTCGGCTACGTCGTGGAATGCATCAAACATCAGCAATGTGTGCTTCAGTTCAGTCGCTGCAGCTTCGCCGAGTTCTGAGTCATCCAGCAGATTAACCAGAGTTTCGATATTGTAGCCGCCCTGCATAGTGCCAAGCAGCTTAACCGCATGTTTCTTGTCGATCAGAGGGGAGGATGCCTCACCTTTAGCGATTGCAGACAGGAAGCCAGCTTTAACGTATGCAGCTTCATCTACACCCGGCGGTACACGATTGGTGATCAGATCAAGGATGAATTCTTCTTCACCTGCTGGTGGAGTTTTCAGCAGTTCAATCAGTTCCGCAGTTTGTTCAGCGTTTAGCGGCTTAGGTACAACACCTTCAGCGGCACGCTCTTCTACGTGTTTGCGATATGCTTCAAGCACGGTAAGACCCTCATCAGTTCATGCCCTGACCCAGCGTAAAAAAGACAGTTTTTTACGTGAAATCAAAGCGTTCGATGTATTCATCGACCTTCTTATTCGGTGGCACGATTCTAAAGTAAAATGTCGACAATGTTAAGTTGGGGATGCTAGGTACAGGGTTCAACTTTGGTCGTTGATCTCGGTCAGTTTACGCGAAATTCAAGCAACATACGTGAACTGGCGTAATTTGGGTGTTTCATGATTCTCAATTTGGGCGTACCAAATCTCATGATCCCAGTCGCTGAGTGTCAGGCGCTTGTAACCCGTTCCCCGGACATCTCTGATTCCCGGTTTGTGGGTGTGGCCGTGGATCAGGAG
>NZ_CEYNZH010000029.1:26216-37877 GCF_982874595.1 Oceanospirillum sp.
TACAGTGTTGTCATCAAGATCGCTGTACTCATCGCCTTCCTGATGTTCCTGGCTTTGCGCTCGGGCCTGTTCGGCGAAGGCGATACGTTCCTGAATCGATTTGCCGAGGAAGGCTTGCTGCCATTGAGGATTGCGCAGCATCTGGCGTACTTTCTGATATTCCACATCGTCGATGCACTCGGCATCGCCGTGGCAGAGCACGATCTCTGAACCCGGCAGTTTGTAGGGTTCTTCAATAAGGGTCATGCCAGCCTGATGGCAATAGCTTTTACCCAGCAGGAAATCCCTGTTGCCCACCATAAAGAAAATGGCGGTGTTATTGCTGCTTCTCAGTTCAGCTAGTTTGTTGGCTACTTTTTGGCTCAGCTCATTATCTGCATCATCGCCGATCCAGTATTCAAAAAAATCACCCAGTATATAAAGCTCGTCTGCTTCAGGGGCTTTTTGCTCGATGAAAGCAAAAAAGGCTTTGGTAACGGGGTGGTGGATCTCTTTCAGATGAAGATCAGATATAAAAAGTTGTTTCATAGCATCGCATCTGTGTGGTTGAGGCTCGGTCAGTGATAGGTGATTTGCCGGTGGCGTAAACCCTGAATAGCAAAAAGGGCCGAATGAACGACCCTTTAAGATAGCTCTTAAGGTTAAGAGCTATAGTGCTGAGTGATGTGAGATTTTACTCTTCGATCAGTTCGGCAGACTCTATAATAACGGCTTCAGCAGGAACATCCTGGTGACCCGCTTTAGAGGTGGTCTTAACCTCTTTGATCTGATTAACCACTTCCATGCCTTCTACAACCTTACCAAATACGCAGTAGCCCCAGCCCTGCATATCTTTACTGGTGTGGTTCAGGAAGGTGTTGTCCGCAACGTTGATAAAAAACTGAGCTGAAGCAGAGTGAGGATCCATGGTGCGGGCCATCGCCAGTGTGCCGGTGTCGTTAGACAGGCCGTTGTCTGCTTCGTTTTCAATCGGGTCGTTTGTTTCTTTTTGTTGCATGTCAGCGTCAAAACCGCCGCCCTGAACCATAAAGCCGTTAATCACGCGGTGGAAAATGGTGCCGTTGTAGTGGCCGCTGGTCACGTACTCTTCAAAGTTTTTCGCAGTGATCGGCGCTTTTTCGTAGTTCAGTTCGATTTTGATGTCACCGAAGTTGGTGTGCAGAACAATCATGGTATGACCTTATCTCTTTGTTTAATCAGCGTGCTTAGATGCATTAACCGCGTGTTTGATATGTTAAACAGGATGGCTTAATGACCCACCGTAACGCTATAATAGCGCTTTTGCGTGTTTGGCAAAAGAATCAGGCGTTACCGGAAACGGTTCGTGCCGCTGAAGTGTTTTGGCGGCCATCAGGCACTGAGTCACCTTACCGCTAAGTAGACAGTTTAGAATGGGCGTTACGCCTAACGAAATTCACGCGATTACTCAGAGATTTGCTAAAGATTATGAGCAACACTGAAAACACACCTGCACCTAATTTTATTCGTACATTGATTCAGGAAGAGCTGGCTGCAGGTCAGTATGAGCAAATTACGACCCGTTTCCCTCCTGAGCCAAATGGTTATCTGCATATCGGCCACGCTAAGTCGATCTGTCTGAACTTTGGCCTGGCTGAGCACTTTGATGGTGGCTGTAATCTGCGTTTTGACGACACCAACCCTGAGAAAGAGAGTCAGGAGTACATCGATTCCATTAAAGCTGATGTTGAGTGGTTGGGTTTTCAGTGGGCCGGTAATATTCGTTTTACCTCTGAATACTTCGATCAGCTTTTCGCTTATGCCGTTGAGCTGATCAAAGCGGGTAAAGCCTACGTTTGTGAGCTGAACGCTGAACAGATGCGTGAATATCGCGGTACGCTGACCGAAGCGGGTAAAGACAGTCCGTTCCGTGACCGTTCTGTTGAAGAAAACCTTGATCTGTTTGAACGTATGCGCGCCGGTGAGTTTGACGATGGCAGCAAGGTCCTGCGTGCCAAGATCGATATGTCGGCTCCGAATATCAATCTGCGTGATCCGATTCTGTATCGTATCCGCCGCGCTCATCACCATCAGACCGGTGATAAGTGGTGCATCTACCCAAGCTATGATTTTGCCCATGGTCAGTCCGATGCGATTGAAGGTGTGACGCACTCTATCTGTACGCTGGAGTTTGAAGATCACCGTCCGCTGTATAACTGGTTTATCGAGAATCTGCCGGTGCCGTCTCAGCCGAAACAGATCGAATTCTCCCGTCTTAACCTGAACTACACGGTGACCAGTAAGCGTAAGCTGAAGCAGCTGGTGGATGAAGGTCATGTTGCAGGTTGGGATGATCCGCGTATGCCAACACTGGCAGGCCTTCGTCGCCGTGGCTATACCCCGGCGTCTCTGCGCAAGTTCTGTGACATGGTTGGTGTAACCCGTAGTGATGGCGTTGTTGATGTCGCGATGCTCTATCATGCGCTGCGTGCCGACCTGGAAGAAAATGCACCCCGTGCGATGTGTGTGCTGAATCCGATTAAGGTCACTATCACCAACTACCCGGAAGATCAGGTTGAAGAGTTTGTTGTGCCATCTCATCCGGCTAATGAAGCGATGGGTGAGCGTACTATCCCGTTCAGCCGCACCCTGCTGATCGATTCAGACGACTTTATGGAAGATGCGCCGAAGAAATTCTTCCGTCTGACTGAGGGTAAAGAGGTGCGTCTGCGTAACTCTTATGTGATTAAGTGCGAAGAGGTGATCAAAAACGAGCAGGGTGAGGTTGTCGAGCTGCTGTGTACTTATGACCCTGAGACGCTGGGCAAAAACCCGGAAGGTCGTAAAGTGAAGGGTGTGATTCACTGGGTTTCTGAGCCGCATGCGGTTCCGGCTGAAGTTCGTCTTTATGAGAACCTGTTTACTGATCCTAGCCCTGACAGTAATAAAGAGGTGAACTTCCTGGAACATATCAATCCGGAATCTCTGCAAGTGACGACAGGTTACTGTGAGCCAAGCCTGTTGACGTCAGCACCGGAAGATCGTTTCCAGTTTGAGCGTGTGGGTTACTTCTGCGCCGATCGTTTCGAACATGGTCAGGATGACAAGCTGGTATTCAACAAAACAGTTGGCCTGAAGGACAGCTGGGCAAAAATTCAGAAGAAGGGATAAGCGGGATGTTACAGATCTACAACACCATGACGCGCAAGAAAGAGGTTTTTACACCGATTGATGCGAATAAGGTACGCATGTATGTCTGTGGTATTACGGTTTATGACCTGTGCCATATTGGCCATGCCCGGGTGATGGTGGGTTTCGATATGATTACCCGTTATCTGCGTCATCGTGGTTACGATGTGAACTACGTGCGCAACATCACTGACGTTGATGACAAAATTATCCGTCGTGCCGGTGAGAATAATGAGCCGGTTGATGCACTGACGGAACGTATGATTCAGGCGATGCATGAGGACGAGGATCGTCTGAATGTGTTGCGCCCGGATCATGAGCCTCGCGCGACTCATCATATGCAGGATATTCTGGATATGGTGCAGACCCTTGTTGAGAAAGGCTTTGCCTATGCGGCTGATAACGGTGATGTCTATTACCGCGTCAATAAGTTTGAAGGCTACGGTAAGCTGACCAATCGTAATCTTGACGATATGCAGGCTGGTGCCCGTGTTGATGTTCAGGATGCAAAAGAAAATCCAATGGATTTTGTGCTCTGGAAGGCAGCAAAAGAGGGTGAGGTGAGCTGGGATTCGCCGTGGGGTAAAGGTCGTCCCGGCTGGCATATTGAGTGCTCGGCGATGTCCACCTGCTGCTTGGGTAATCATTTTGATATTCATGGTGGTGGTCCGGATCTGCCGTTCCCGCATCATGAGAATGAAATTGCTCAGTCGGAAGCGGCTACCGGTGAAACTTACGCCAATACCTGGATGCATGCCGGTGCGGTGCGTGTTGATCAGGAGAAGATGTCCAAATCATTGGGTAATTTTTTCACGATCCGCGAGGTGCTGGATAAGTACAATCCGGAAGTGGTGCGTTACTTCCTGTTGTCCAGTCATTACCGCAGCCCGATTAACTACTCTGAAGATGGCCTGAAATCTGCGCGTCAGTCGCTGGAGCGTTTCTACACTGCGCTGCAGGGGGTTGAAGCGGTAGATGTTAAGCCGGAAGGTGAGTGGGTTGAGCGCTTTAAGGCGGCGATGGATGATGACTTCAATACGGCAGAGGCTTTCGCAGTGCTGTTTGATCTGGCGAAGCATCTGAATATTGCCAAGAAAGAAGGTGATGTGGCAGCAGCTGCCCAGCTTGCAGGTACGCTTCGCTTGTTTGGTGATGTGCTGGGGCTGTTCTGGCAGGATGCGGATGCTTTCCTTAAAGGCGAGCCACAAAGTGGTGGTCTGACGGAAGAGTATATCGAAGCCCAGATCGAAGCCCGTAAGCAAGCCCGCAAGAATAAAGACTTTGCTGAGTCAGACCGTATTCGTGATGCGCTGGCGGAGCAGGGGATTATTCTGAAGGATTCCCGTGAAGGAACCAGTTGGGTGCGCGAATAATTCGCCGCTAGGCTTGTAAAAAACAGGTCGGAAATAAAAAAGGGGATGCCGATTGGCATCCCCTTTTTTGTGCCGACTGTCCCGTCCTGAATAAGGTTGACACATTTCCTACCCTAAACTGGAGAAATGTAATGGTTACTTATCTGAAGCGTACCCAGTGAAATTACGCTCTACTCTCTTGCTGAGTCGATGCAGTGAGGTCAGCTACTTGCGGGCAGCTGTCTTGCCAGTTCGCCTAACGTGCGGATCGCCTCTTCAACCTGTTCATTCCAAGGGATCGCACAGTTTACCCGCAGAAAGTTCTGGTAATAATCATGGGCGGAAAAGAGCTTGCCCGGCATAATGCCGATACCCTGTTCCAGCGCCTGATGGTGCAGCTGAAAGGTATCCACCTTACCCGGTAATCCGACCCAGAGAATATACCCGCCCATAGGACGGGTCAGGGTCGTGCCTTCCGGGAACCAGCGGCTGATCGCTTCGCCCATCAGCTGTACCTGTCGGGCGTATGCCGCCTGAATCCGGCGCAGATGGCGGTCGTACCCGCCGTTGGCCATAAACTCCGCCACCGCCATCTGGCTGAGGGTGGAGGTGCCGACACTGCTAAAGGACTTCAGAAACTCAATCTGCTGCTGATAACGACCACCGGAAACCCAGCCCACCCGTAAACCGGAGGCGATGGATTTGGAAACCGATGAGCAGTACAGCACCAATCCGTCTTCATCGTAGGCTTTGATCGCCGGTGTCCGGTTGCCGGAGTAATCCAGATCACCAAACAGATCATCCTCAATCACCGGAATACTCAACGGCTTTAACAGCTCCAGCAGATCACGGCGATGCTGATCCGGCATGGTAAAACCCAGCGGGTTATTGTGAGTAGGTACTAACGCCACCGCTTTCACCGGCCACTGCTGTAATGCCAGTTGTAACGCTTCCAGACTGATGCCCTTCTGGGGATGGGTCGGAATCTCCAGCGCCTTCATACCTAATGATTCAATGGTCTGCAGCAGGCCAACAAAGGCAGGGCTTTCAATGGCGATCACATCACCGGGTTGTGCCACGGCGCGCAGGCAGAGGGTCAGCGCCTCCTGACAGCCGTTGGTGATGACAATCTCACTGGCCGCCACATGACAGCCGGATTCTGCCATACGCTTGGCGATCTGGTTGCGTAGCTCCTCAAGCCCCGGCGGGAAAACCGATACCACCACCTCATCCATACGCTTGCGCACCAGACTGCCCATAATACGCTGCAGCTGCTTAACCGGCAGAAAGTCGGGGCTGGGAATCGCCGTACCCAGATTGATCAGCTCCGGCTGCTGACAGCGGCGCAACACCTCACTGGCAGATTGTTTGATGCTCACAGCGGTGGGCAGGCTCAGATCGGTCTGCTGATCCGGTGTCGGCAGATCGCAGGAGTGCGCTGTACCGGACTCAAAAGTCGAGCTGAACGGGGAGACCATACGGCTAATGCCGGATTTCTCAGAATGTGTACCGCCATAAGAGGGTGTCACCGGCTGGCGCACATAAAAACCGGACTGAGGTCGTGACTCAATCAGGTGTTGCAGTTCTAACTGCTCATAGGCGCTTTGGATGGTTGCGATACTGACAGAGCGCTGCTGGCTTAGCTTACGGATAGAGGGCAGTTTATCCCCCGGCTGAAAAATGCCTTCTGTAATCTGGCGTGCCAGCTCGTCAGCAATCTGTTGGTACAGTGTTGAGTTTTGGGAAGGTGGCTGTGTCATAAAAAGGGTGCAGTCTTCATTTTTTATTGTTTTCCCCATCATGAAAAGCAGGGGTAATAACCGGTCAGAGCTTATTGGGTGTTGCCTGCTGTTATAGGCTGATCCGGTGCGTAGCTATCATTAAAGTGTTACCTTAATTTGATCTTATCCTAACGTATTTGTAACACGTTGAACCATTACAGTTTACGTCAGATTAAGCAGTACAGTTGCTTTTTTTTGAAACTGTACTGCTTAAATCTGCAAAAACTAGCCCTGCAAGCTTCAACTGTTATTGACCACAATTGTCCTCATCAAAAATATAAAGGCAGACACACTGCATCAGTCACCGTGATTGTGGGATGAAACAGCCCCCACAGACTGAGATCTGCTCTTTGACCACTACCAGTCGGCACCGGCAAAACACCGGCGGTATCGGCTAAGAACAACGATAAGGCAAGGTCATGACTTATAAAATTCTGAACGGTAACGAACTGATTATTGAAGGTGGTTTAGAAGCGGGCTTCTCGCTCTACACCGGATACCCTGGTTCTCCACTGGCGGATTATTTTAACATTCTGCATGCCCGTAAGAGTGAACTGCATGACAAAGGTATCCGTGTTGCTCTGGGTAATACCGAAGCCAACGCAGCGGCCATGGCCGGTGGCGCTAAACAGGCAGGCCGTAACGTGATGGTCGGCATGAAGTCCATGGGGCTGCATGTGGCATCTGATGCCCTGTCCGTGGGTAACTTTGCGAACCCGGGTCAGCCTTATATCGATCCTGAAACCGGTGAATCCGTACACTCCGGCGTTGTTGTGGTTGTGGGTGATGATCCCTGGTCGATGTCTACCGCAACAGCGGCGGACTCCCGTTATCTGTTTAAACACCTGCACATGCCATTCCTTGAGCCTTCCACGCCGCAGGAGCTGAAGGACTGGATCGCACACGCTCTGACACTGTCTCAGCGCTCATCCCTGTATGCCGGTGTTCTGGTAACGACCTTTATCGCCGAAGGCGGTGGTCGTGTTGAAATGGGCGAAATGTCCGAAGTACCGAACACCCTGACCGACTTTGACCCAAGCACCTTCGATCTGGCCGCCAGTGTGATGGTGCCACCTAACTCTCTGGGTGCAGACCAGCGTCTGATCCGCGAGCGTTTCCCGAAAGCGAAGAAAGTGCTGAAAGAGCTGGCGCTGGATCGTCAGTTTGGTAACGCGGACAGCAAAGTCGGCTTTATCTCCTCTGGTGTTGTTTTTGAAACCCTGCGTCAGATCATGCAGGAAGAGCACTATCTGGATGACTTCTCACTGTACAAAGTGGCCTGTTCTTATCCTCTGGTGGATGACCTGCTGGTGCCTTGGCTGCAGAAGCTGGATACGCTGGTGGTTGTTGAAGAGAAGCGTGGCTTCCTTGAGAACGAGCTGATCCACCTGTGTCAGGAACACGGCGTTAAGGTTCACATCTACGGTAAAGAGTTTGCTGATCGCGTCAGCGGTAGTGAAAAGGTGATCGAAGGCTTCCCGGCGGATGGCGGTATTTCTTACGAGATTCTGCGCAGCAAACTGGATGAGCTGATGGGGCTTTTGGGTCTGCGTCCGTGCCAACAGAAGCAACCTGAGCTGATCAAACTGGATCAGGCGCTGCCGATGCGTCTGCCAACTTTCTGTCCGGGCTGTCCGCACCGTGAAACCCTAAGTCTGCTGAAAGAGCTGCGTAAGGTGTTTAAAGAGGAAGACGGTATCAACCTGATCTCCCACGGTGACGTAGGTTGTTACTCTCTGTCGTTCCTGGAACCGTTCAAAGAGATGCACGATATCTCTGCGATGGGGCAGGGTGGTGCGTTCGGTGCCGGTATGGACCTGTTCTCCACCAACCCGTCCGTGGTGCTGATGGGTGACTCCACCTTCTTCCACTCCGGTCTGAGTGCGATCTCCAACTCGGTACAGCTGGGTCACAACATCACCTATATCGTGCTGGATAACGACTTTACCGCTATGACCGGCCACCAGATGTCGCCAAGTACCGGCCAGTCTGTTGAAGGCCGTAAGCGTCCTGAGCAGGATATGCTGAATTTGGTACGCGGTATGGGCGTTGATGAAGCGATCGAGGTGAACCCATCCGACCGTTACTTCTACCGCAACATGCTGAAGCATCTGGTGAAGAAACCGGGTACCAAGGTGATCGTTTCTGACAAAGAGTGTGGCCTGACCTTTGCCGCACGTAAGAAGCGTGAAGACCGTAAGATCTTTGGCGCGGGTGAAACCAAGCCGGTACAGACCTTCTTCCAGATCAACACCTCTGCCTGTGAAGATTGCCGTGCCTGTGTTGAGATGACCGGTTGCCCGGGTCTGTCTCAGACCGAAGATGCCTACGGTCCGAAAATGTTTATCGACCCTCAGATCTGTGTGTCTGATGGTTACTGTTCCAAAATTCTGGCGTGTCCGAGCTTCGAGCAGGTTGATGTGATCAACTATCACCCGACCCGTTATCAGCAAGCCGAAGACGCCGCGCAGCCTCATGTCGCTAAAGGCGCACTGCCTGAGCCGGATCGCAGCAAAGCCTTCGAGGATATTCTGGACGGTCAGGACTGGCGTGTTGTGATTACCGGTGTGGGTGGTTCCGGTGTGACCACTATTTCCCGTGTACTGGCTGAAGCCGCCGAAGAGATGAACGGCCTTAACGGTCTCGACTTTAAGTTTATGGACCAGAAAGGTCTGGCTCAGCGTAACGGTCGTGTAACCGGTCACCTGAGTATCTTTAACCGCGAGAAATCTGCCAGCGCCATCACCCCGATGGGTACTGCGGATCTGGTACTGTCACCGGATCTGCTGGACGGTAGTGCGGCGCTGAACTTCCTGGCACCACACGGTCAGGCGCTGCTGGACGAAGAGTTCCAGATTCCGCTGTCGATCCTGCTGGATTACGGCGAAGAGCACGATGTACTGAAAGCGGAAAAACTGCGTGAAGTCATCGACGAGAAACTGAAAGATCGCGCCTTCTTCAGCCCGATGAAAGCGGTTGCTCACCGTCAGCTGGGTAAGAGCGTTTACGCTTCTGCTGTACTGCTGGGTGTGGCGTACCAGAAAGGCATGCTGCCGTTTACTGAAGAGAACATGCGCGATGCTTTCCGTCGTGGTGTACCGAAAGCAGAATTCGACAACAACTGGAAAGCCTTTGAACTGGGTCGTCGTGTTGTTGAGATGGGCGTTGAAGCCTTCCGTAACGAGTTCCTGCCGTTCAACGCAGAAGCGACTGACGGACAGATGGTTTCTGCCTTCCGTAACAGTGTGGCCGACAGCGCCGGTCTGTTTGAGAACAAAGATCAGCTGATCAAACTGTACGATGATGGCCTGAGCCGTCTGCAGGGTATCTTCCCTGAGATCGAGCGTGATCATCTGGCGAACTACATCCACGACATCGTGGTGTATGACCGTGATGCATCACTGGATGCCTTTATCGCCGATGCTGAGAAAGTGGCAACGCTTTACTCCGATATCGCGCTGCAGCGTATCGCTCTGCGTGCACTGACCAAGACGTACTGGATCAAAGACGAAGTCTTTACCGCACACCTGATGGTGTCGCCGGTTAAGAAAGCCCGTGACGAAGCAGCCTACAAACATCTGGGTACCGGTTTTGAGATTAAACACCTCAACCGTCCTGAGTTTGACCTGTTTGATCGTCGCTTTGCCTTCGAGTTCTCACCGAAGAACTGGATGCTGAAAGCCTTCCGTCATCAGCGTTGGTTGCGTAAAGCACAGGCTAAAGTTCATGCCCGCGAGCATGAGATTGCACACCGTATCCGTCGTGAACTGTTAGAGGTTGTACCAACGATCACTGACGACCAGCGCAAAGCACTGGTACGACTGGATAACATCAAAGGATATCGCCAGGTGCGGTATGAGAAGGCAGAGAAGGTGTTCTCAGATCTGTCTTCGTCCAGCAAAGGCCAGGGTGGTAAGAAAGCCCAGGCTGCTGATGGACAACAGATTCCAGCCGTGCAGATCCACCAGCCATAAGCTGGCGGATCATTCCGGTGGTTTTACTCCTCCTCCGCAGTAAAACCACCGGCGGAATCTGCTTTCCCTGACTAGCCGAAAGGGAAGGAATCGTTTGTTGTTAGGAACGGCAGTCCTGTTCTGCCGTGGTACGGGGTTTAGCACTCACCGTATCAATTCAGCTCTCTTGCTGAACTCTGCATTTTCACCCCGCCACATGGCGGGGTTTTTTTATGCCTGAAAGTTGGGATTTGTCAGAAACTGGGGGTTCAGGTTTGTATTTAGACTGGATCGGTTTCTGTGTCTATATACAGTATATTTGCGGTTTTTCCTAAAATCGTGCTCGGTTTGTCCGACTTAATGCGCGGTTTACCGGTGTGCCGGAATTGGATAAGCTGCAAAATCAATGAATTATGGAAAGCAGGCGCGGAATAACAGGTGCCTGCTTATTTGTGATAACGCGCATGCGCGTTTAGCAGGGAGGCGGTCAGATCAGAAAATGGATTTTTCCTTTCTTATCAAAACCTTTCCCCTGATCTTGTCGGTATATTGAAATCGGCAAAACGCACATGCCTGATATTAAGCTGTTAGAGCTTGTCGGAAATTGAGGGAATAAATTGGCTTACGCATTGATCGATAATTCGACATTAACTGCTGTTCAAAGGTTGACAGGACAAGTCTTGACTAAGTCAAGGGACTCTGTCGACACTGATATTGTTGCTTTTGAGAATTACATCCAAGCCATTCTGTTTTATGACAGACTGGTAGCAGTAGATGATTATATTCCTGCTCATCGTGACGCAAGAATTGCTTCTTTCCCTGATATAACGTTCCTCACTAAATCTGACTTCAATTTAGATGAAATTGAAGCCACCGCTACAGCTAAAGCAAATCAACTGCAACCAAAACTCCAAGGTGGGGAGTTCGTAAACGATGATTTTAAGAAGCTAATTGAACTTCTACAGACGCACATTGTGTGCACATGGGATATTAGCTCAAGTGTTTATCATCTCACACTTAAGAGCCTTTCTGACAATCCGCAAGAATTTGATAAATATGGAAATATCGCCGCCTCAATATTTGCTGAACTCGGTGATGCCAGTGATGCCGGGAAGAGAACTAGTGGTAATGTCGAACTAGTTGATCGGTTTGGAAATCCGATTAGGAAAGGATACAAAGTACCTGGGGCTAAATGGGGGGATGGAACATCAAGTGGAGAGGCATCAGGCGCGATTAAAGCTTTCGTAGCGTCTTTAGTTTGGCTTGCCAACCGTTCAATTTTCTATTCTTTAACAGCGAAATATTTGCAAGCTGACACATTTTTATACCCAATCAGGCAGGCGTATCAGCAAAGTTATATTAGCCAGACTTGCCGAGGGTGTTCATAGTTCTGTGTCACCCATTACTTACAGATCCACGTAACCGTCG
>NZ_CEYNZH010000030.1:0-8831 GCF_982874595.1 Oceanospirillum sp.
GACCAAAGCCATCCAGCTGAACAGAAGCATAATCCCCAGTAGCCACCAAAAGTTAGGCTCAACAATGCTGGAGAGAATAATCAGAATAAAAAGGGTCGGCAGGCCTGACCAGATCTCGATAAAACGCTGCCCGAGCAGGTCAATCTTGCCGCCAAAAAAGCCCTGAAACGCGCCAACAAAAACCCCGACGATAGTACTGCCGATGGTTAGTGCAATGGCGAATAACATGGAGATGCGAAACCCATAAATGACTCGGGCAAGCACATCCCGCCCCTGGTCATCAGTGCCCAGCCAGTTTTCAGTTGTCGGTGGGCTGGGAGCAGGTTGATCAAGTTGGTAGTTAATGGTGTCATAGCTGAAGGGAATCGGGGCCCAGAGAATCCAGCCTTCAGCCTGAATCAGCTCCTGAATGTAGGGGTCGGTATATTCCGCTTCTGTTGTGAAATCGCCGCCAAAGCGTGTTTCTGGGTAGGCTTCAAGTGTGGGAGTAAACCATTCGCCCTGATATCGGATCAGTAACGGCTTATCATTGGCGATTATCTCGGCAAAGAGCGTCAGCACAAATAAAAGGCTGAAAACGATCAGAGCCCAGTAGCTTCGACGGTTTTGGCGAAAGCTTTTTAAGCGTCGGCGGGTGATAGGTGACGGCTGCCAGCCTTTTTTATGACTCGGTTTTACAGGTGTCGGATTCATATCAGCGATTTTGTCCTTCAAAGCTGATTCTCGGGTCCACCATAATATAGGTGATGTCACTGACCAGTTTCAGCAAGAGGCCGATCAGTGTGAAAATAAACAGGGTGCCGAAAATGACCGGATAATCCCGTTGCATCACGGCTTCAAAGCCCAACAGACCTAAGCCGTCCAGTGAAAAAATAACCTCAATCAGCAGTGAGCTGGAGAAGAATATGCCGATGAGGGCTGCTGGCATGCCGGCGATAATCAGCAGCATAGCGTTGCGAAAAATATGGCCATACAGTACGCGCTTCTCGGACGCACCTTTGGCTCTGGCAGTCATCACGTATTGTTTGTTGATCTCATCGAGGAAACTGTTTTTGGTCAGCATGGTCAGGGTCGCAAAACTTGAAATAACAGATGCCAGAACGGGCAGGGTTATGTGCCACAGATAATCAGTCATCTGGCTGTACCAGGGAAGCTGATCAAAGTTTTCTGATGTCAGCCCGCGCAATGGGAACCAGTCGAGATAGCTGCCACCGGCAAAGATGACAATCAACAGGATTGCAAACAGAAAATTGGGTATCGCATAACCAACAATAATCACTCCGGATGACCATACGTCAAAGGGCGAGCCGTGCTGAATCGCTTTACGAATACCCAGAGGGATAGAGACACCATAGACGATCAGCGTCGTCCAAAGCCCCAGAGATACCGATACGGGCATTTTTTCAAGAATCAGATCCAATACGGGTTTGTCCCGGAAGAAACTGTCTCCGAAATCAAAGGTCAGGTACTGTCCGATCATCTGTAAGAAGCGCTCGTGGGCGGGTTTATCGAAACCAAACTGCTGCTCAATTTCTTTAATCAGTGCGGGATCAATGCCCTGAGCTCCGCGGTAATCTGATCCGGAACCTGAGCTTTGGGACTGTAGCTCGGTTTGTTGGCCGGAGCCGATTCGGGTACTGGATTGGCTGTCCATGCCGTCCAGTTGTGCCAATACCTGTTCAACTGGGCCACCGGGGGCCGCCTGAACAATAATAAAGTTGAGCAGCATGATGCCAAACAGTGTCGGGATCATCAGAAGTAAACGGCGGGCGATATAGCTCCACATAAGGGATCCTGGTAGCGCAGTTGAAGTCTCTGTTTAATCAAACTCCCGGAGAGTTTGCTCCTGAATAAGGCTCCCCGGGCATAGGTTTTATTTTTCCTGATACCACCAGGTGTCTGTTGCAAGCAGGTAGGGTGGGGTGTTCTCCGGGTGCCTGATTCTATGATCGAAAGCGACGCGATAATGGGTAATCCCAAAGTGTGGCACCAGATAGTATTGCCAAAGGAGCACTCGATCCAGCGCACGGGTCGCAGTTATTAACGCTTTTCGGCTTTCTGCAGAAATCACTTTTTCGACCAAGGCATCAACGACCGGATTTTTAATCCCCATGATATTGCTGGAGTTTTCTTTGTCAGCGTATTCTGAATGCCAGTATTCGCGCTGTTCATTGCCCGGTGAATTTGACTGACCGATACTGTACACAATTATGTCAAAATCAAAGTTGCGAACCCGATTAACGTATTGGGTGGTGTCAACGATACGGGTATTCAGGGTGATGCCCAGTCGCTCCAGATTTTTCTTGTAGGGGTGTACGACCCGTTCGAAGGTAGCGTCGTAGAGTAGCATTTCGATCTCAATCGGTTCGCCATTCTGGTTGACTCGTTTGCCATTCTTAACTTTCCAGCCGGCCTGATTGAGAAGACGGGCTGCCTGACGCAGTTCATTACGGATATTGCCATCACCTTTAGTCTTATTAAGGCTGAACTCTTTTGTAAAGACTTCAGCGGGTAGCTGATCTTTATAGGGCTCAAGAAGCGCTTTTTCTTCTGCTGAAGGCAGACCTTTTGCGGCAAGTTCCGAATTTGAGAAATAGCTCTCTGTTCGGGTGTAGGCACCATAAAAGAGGTTCTGATTGGTCCATTCAAAGTCGAAAGCCAGATTTAGAGCCTGCCGGACCCGTATATCCTGAAACGTGCTCTTTCTTAGGTTGAAAGTGAATGCCTGCATTCCCGTAGGATTCTTATGACTGATTTTTTCCTTGATGATTCGGCCATCTTTAAGCGCGGGTGAATCATAGGCGGTCGCCCAGAATTTTGAGCTGTTTTCCCGACGGTAATTCAGATCACCGGATTTGAATGCTTCAAGAGCGACCGTGTTGTCTCTGTAGTACTCAAAAACAAGTTGGTCAAAGTTATGGCGGCCCTTATTGATTGGGAGGTCTTTACCCCAATAGTTTTCGTCTCTTTGATAGTAGATCGCACGGCCGCTATCGACCTTAGCCATTGTATAGGGGCCTGATCCCAGGAGTGGTGTCAGCGTGGTTTTGGTGAAATCTTTATCCTGCCAGTAGTGTTTTGGCAGAACAGGTACCTGACCGATTATCAGGGGAAGTTCTCTATTTTCAGTCGACTTAAAGTTAAATCGAACGCTGTGGGGACCGGTTTTAGCGATGTTAGCGATATCTGCATAATAGGCGCGATAGAAAGGACGGCCTTTTTCTATAAGCGTGTTAAAGGTAAAAATAACATCTTCAGGGGTGACTGGTTTGCCGTCGTGGAAGCGGGCTTCCCTACGAAGTTCAAATTCGACCCAGCTGTTGTCGTCAGCGCGGGTGACCGTTTTGGCTAAAAGCCCATATTCTGAAAAAGGTTCATCTGCGGAAGACTCCATCAGCGTATCGTAGATGAGACCTGTGCCTGCTGCTGCAACGCCTTTGATAATAAAGGGGTTAAGTGAGTCAAACGTACCGAGGGCTGCCTGTTTCAGGACACCCCCTTTAGGGGCGTTGGGGTTGACATAATCAAAGTGGGGAAAGTCGGCGGGATATTTAAGATCCCCGTGCATCGCCAGACCGTGTTGTGGGGTTGATGCCACTGAGATAGTAGAAGCGGTTAAAATGAAATAAGCCAGAGTTGCTCGTGCGAATCGGTGCATTTTTTTGCAATGACTTAACGTTGCTGCTTGCTTCAGGTTATTGAGCATAGTCATGGGCTCCTGCCGATTTTCTTATATTCTTCAATGGACTACGAAGTTTTATAGGGTTTAACAGAATACGGATCTCAGAATGATAGGCAACAAAAAAGGGTGCGGAGCACCCTTTTTTATCATCTTATTCATCATGTCCGGCATGATAAGGCTAAAAATATATGAAGCCAGTTCAATTAGTGGCTTCGGGTTACGTCGACATAAAGGGTCAGGCTCTGACCCGGTTGCAGATATTTACGTCTATCGATCTTATTCCAGTTAACAATCTGTTTCACACTGACATTAAACTTGCCCGCGATGCGCGCCAGAGAGTCACCTCGGCGAACTTTGTAGCCAACGCGACGAATGATTTTGCGGTTTTTGGCATTACTGCTAACAGCGCGATCAGCTTTAGACCAGATGACAAGTTTCTTTCCTGGCATTAGGGGGTCTGTGGGAGCCATACCGTTCCAGCGTGCTAATTCACGAACACCTACTTTGTGCTTGCGTGAAAGCCCCCAAAAGCTGTCGCCGGGCTGGACGTAGTGTTCGATCTTGTTGCCACCGGTATTACTGCGGTCATAGCTCTGTTTGCGCTTGAGGCGCTGACTGGAGCTGAGCGCGTAGTGACTGGCGCTGGCTTTGGGGATTGGAATCAGAAGCTTGCTGCCTGCGCGGATTGAATTTCCCCGCATCTGATTGGCGTCGCGAATCAGTTCCGGTGTCGTGCGGAAGCGCTTGGCAATACTGATCAGACTGTCGCCGGATTCAACCTTATAGCGTTGCCAGGCAATGCGATTCTTAGGGGGAACTTTTTGTAAGTTCTCGCGAAAAATATCGGCATTTTCAACAGGAACAAGCAGTCGGTGAGGCCCATTTGGTGAAGTTGCCCACTGACTGTAGCCTGGGTTTAGCAGATACAACTCGTTGATGGTGATATCGGCCATCTTTGCAGCCTGGGCGAGGTCAATCTGAGCCTCAGTGTTAACGGCGGCAAAGTAGGGCTCGTTTGGAATATGGCGGAGTTTAATGCCGTATTTATCCGAATATTTAACCAGTTTTGCCAGTGCAATCAGCTTAGGGACATAAGCTTTGGTTTCAGCCGGAAGTTTGAGAGCCCAGTAATGCGTGGGTCTGCCAGCCTGACGGTTTTTACGGATCGCTCGGTTAACTGTGCCGCCACCGGAGTTGTAGGCCGCAAGGGCATGCATCCAGTCACCGTCAAAGCGACGTGCCAGTCGATCAAGATAGGTCAGAGCAGCATCGGTAGAGTCGAGAACATCCCGGCGACCGTCATACCACCAGTCATTTTCTATGCCGAAGTAACGTGCTGTGGAAGGAATAAACTGCCACATTCCGGATGCGCGGCCGTGGGAGTAGGCAAACGGGTCATAGGCGCTTTCCACAATAGGCAGTAGTGCCAGCTCGCCAGGCAGGTTGCGTGCTTCCACTTCTTCTACTACATGGAACATATAGCGCTCAGCACGGGTAAAGACCCGTTCCAGGTAGCGGGGATGACGCTTGTACCAGTTTAGTTGGGCTTCGATACGAGGATTGTTGGTATCAAGATCCAGCTTAAAGCTCTGCAGCAGACGATCCCACAAATTAAACTGAGGCAGTGCTGGTGTATCCCAGGAACGCCATTCGGTACCGGGGTTTTCAAAGCTTGGATTCGTTAGCCCCAGATCCTGAATGGTCTGCTCACTTTGAGCACGATACGTGTTCAAAGAGATGAAGTTTTCATCTGCAGGGGGTACGACAGCTTGTGTCGTCTCTTCCGAGCCGGGTTTGGTTGTAATACAACCGCTTAATGCCAATGATAAGGTGAAGGGTAAGAGGCATAACCCGGTTTTTCTGAATTTGTTTACCATAATAAATAAAGTAATAACTACGTACGGTCCTGATTAAAAATTGTCTTTCCACTGACGAATTGTGGCAAAAACTTCAACAGGATCAATAACTAAAGAGCCCGATTGCTCCGTGGCGGCAGCGATGACCGGGGGCTGGTGACTTCTGAGGAACGGATTATGACATTTTTCATCGCCAATTGTCGTGGGTAATGTCGGTAAATTCCTGTTACGAATCTGATCTGTTTCATGAATGGCTTTAAGAATATAAGGGCTGTCCGGCTCTACGGCAGAGGCGAACTTCAGGTTGGCCTGAGTGTATTCGTGAGTGGCATAGACACGTGTTTCGTCGGGCAGCGTGGCCAGCTTCTGTAGAGACTGATACATCTGCTCTGGTGTTCCTTCAAAAAGACGCCCGCAACCTCCATAAAAAAGCGTGTCGCCACAGAATAAAATCTGCTCTTTTGGCGCATAAAAGCCGACATGATCCAGTGTATGTCCCGGAATCGATAGCGTGTTGAACTCAGTGCCCAGAACCGTGACTTTATTACCGTCATTGAGTATTTCATCCGTACAATCTTTTACATTGGCACCATAAGCCTTGACTGAGTAGGTTTCCTTAAGCGAGTTCACTCCTCCGGTATGATCTTTATGGTGATGGGTGATCAGAATCCCCTCAAGGATTAGCTTCTCTCTTTCAAGGTATTCGATAACAGGTGTCGCATCTCCGGGGTCGACGACCCAGGCTTTTTTATCACTGTTGGTCAGGATCCAGATGTAGTTATCATTGAACGCGGGAATCGGTTTAATTGCTAACATAGTGAACTCTCTGGGTTAGTCTGGGATCAAAGCTGATCTCTGTCAGTTATCCGGTGTCTCTGGTTAACTGATTGTTTTTCATCATAATGACTTAGCTGATACAGATCTTTCAATAGCGTTTGGTTCAATGAGCCTATCATGGTGTGTCATGCTGGTCAGATAACCGTGTGTTATTTTGTCACTGGTGGGTTATGCCTGATGTCCTGATAATACGTTAAGTGTTCGTCGTTTTGATTCAATGTAAGGTAGAGGGCTGAAGTGAAATTTACCGGTTTGCGCAAAGACAATCGAACGCTCGCTGCATTCTCTGATGCTCTGGAGCTTTGGTGGCGTCAGCCCCTGGGGCGGGAGCTTTTTGAAGCAGAGTCGGCTCGTCTTGAGCCTTTTCTGGCCAAAACCTTTGGCTACCATTTTCTGAATTTGGGGGTATCGCCCCATGTCAGCCTGGAGCACCTGTCTCCTATTAAGCATCCAATTGTCTGGAGCCCAAAGCTGGTTACCGATGCCGGAGATTCGGTTCTGGTTTCAGAACCGGATGCTCTGCCTCTGCCAGATGACAGTATTGACGTGGTTTTGCTGCACCATCTGTTGGATTTTGTTGAAAATCCTCATGCTGTTTTGCGTGAAGCGGCACGGGTTACCCAACATAAAGGGCATTTGATCATTGTTGGTTTTAACCCTATGAGTAGTTGGAATGCTTGCCGATTAGTGCGGTCCCGGAAAAAAGTCCCTTGGGGCGGTCGTTTTATCGGGCTGGGTCGGCTGAATGATTGGCTGACGCTGCTGGATTATCGTATTGAAGATGTCGAAACCGTCATGTTGAGGCCTGCCGTTAATAGTCGTAAATGGCTGGACCGGAGTCGTTGGTTAGACTCGGTCGGTGTGCTTAATCGCTTTGGAGCCGCTTATATTATCTGGGCAAAGAAAGAGGTTGGCTGTTCGACACCGATTCGAAAACCGTGGCAGCAAAAGCAGTTTATCCCGGGAGTTGTTCCTTCCGCTTCAAACAAAGGCATGAGCCGCCCTAAAGTGATGGGAAAACCGGCCTCCGGCACTGATCTGAAACGATGACTGTTTTGCTGGTTCGTTTGTAAATTTTGTCCGCTAATGCATTTTATTTGTTAGTATTTCTCGTTTTTAAAATGACGTTCAGGGCTTTTTCAGACTGACGTTGTACGTTTTTTTAACAGAAAGTGATTGGTTTATTTCCTGGGCAGGGGTGGTTTTGAGTAAGCACGTTCAAATTTTTACCGATGGCGGATGCAAAGGGAATCCCGGGCCAGGTGGCTGGGGTGCGATTCTTTACTATGGCGATGCCAAGAAGGAGATAAAAGGCTCCGAAGCAGAAACCACAAATAATCGCATGGAACTTATGGCTGCTATTCAGGCCCTTGAGCTGCTAAAACGCCCTTGTGATGTTGAGTTGACGACAGATTCTCAATACCTGCGACAAGGGATTACTCAATGGATTCATAACTGGAAGAAAAGAGGCTGGAAGACAGCGGATAAAAAACCAGTGAAGAATCAGGATCTTTGGCAGCGATTGGATCAGGCGGTCAGTCAGCATCAGGTGAAATGGTCTTGGGTTAAAGGTCATGCGGGTCATCCGGATAATGAGCGGGCCGATGAACTGGCTAATGAAGCGATTGCCGAGTTGCTGGCGGGTTAAGTTTGCTGTTATTGCAGCACGGTACGATGCTTTTGATTCACCGATTTTTAGACACGTGTTGAGAATATAGATCCCCATGAGACAAGTTGTACTGGATACTGAAACCACCGGCCTTGAAGCATCCCAAGGGCACCGGATTATTGAAATCGGCTGTGTGGAGCTGATTAATCGCAAGTTTACTGGCCGAACTTACCATCAGTATATTCACCCTCAGCGGGAAATTGATGTTGAGGCTCAGGAAGTGCACGGTATTTCCCTGGAATTTTTGAGCGATAAGCCTGTTTTTGCCCAAGTTGCTCAGGAGTTTTTTGAGTTTATCCGCGGTAGCCAGCTGGTCATTCATAACGCCCCCTTTGATGTGGGCTTTATGGATTACGAATTTAAATGGTTGGATGAGGCAACCGGCTCAAACTTTGGTAAAACAGAAGATCACTGCCAGATACTCGATACCCTGGTGATGTCCCGCCAGATGCATCCCGGCTCACGTCACTCTCTGGATGCACTCTGTAAAAAATACGATATCGATAACTCGCACCGGGAATTGCACGGCGCTTTGCTGGATGCCGAGATTCTGGCTGATGTTTATCTGCGGATGACCGGTGGCCAGACCGACCTAAAGCTGGTTGCCGAAAGTGATGAGGGTGGCAATGATCACTCTGACGTTACTGCGATTCACCGTTTGCCCGCTGATCGGAACCCGTTACCTGTGATCATGGCGTCAGATGAAGAGTTAGCAATCCATCAGGAAAAGATTGAAAAAATTGAAGGCCTTTGGAGTCGTTGATCAGTCTGAAGTGAATCTTTTTTA
>NZ_CEYNZH010000030.1:8841-37672 GCF_982874595.1 Oceanospirillum sp.
TGTCGTTCAGGGCAGGCTTGTTGTTTAGGAATGGATTATATGGACAAATTCTCTGATTTTTTTCCAGGGAAATGGGTAAAACGAATTCTGCCAATCGCTTTTGTATTAGGACTTTTGGCAAACTTTCCGGCTTCAATTATCTGGGATTATGCTCAGTCGCGTATCCAGTTGCCACGGCAACTCTCTGTTGAGGGTGTCAGCGGTTCTCTATGGCAGGGGGAAACACTTATCTCCATCAGAGATCAGGGGAGAAGGCTGCAGCTTAAGGGTGAATGGAAACTGGGTTTACCTGCCCTGCTTGAATCGGGGGAACTCTTTGTCCTGGTTGTTAATCATCCGGGAACCGAGTTGAAGTTGATCGCATCCCCCGGCTGGAATTTCGCTTCGATTTCGGGGCAGATATCCGGCCACTTGCACCCTTTATTACTGAACCCTTTTCTGAAGCAGAACAAGGCTTGGATTTCCGGTGATACTTCAATTAACGCTCTGGCTTTCAGGGTGCAAAACGGTCGCCCTGAGTCATTGACCGGATCCGTTATATGGCAGGGTGGGGAAACCTACTTTTTACCACCCGGCGGAAAGTCTCCCCGACTGATCCGCTACCCCCAACTGGCAATTAAAGCCTTCACCGGAAGTGATGGTGCTATCGATACTCAAGTCACTGCTCTGGGCACTCAGGAGCCTCTGATTAAAGCATCGCTGATGAAAGATGGTTGGTTGTCAGTCGCTGTCTTTGGTCGTATAAAACAGGCGGTTCCGGATCTTCCTGTGCCGAGAAAACCGCTTGATCAGACTTTGGTGAAATACAAAGAGAAGGTGTTCTGATGAAAAAAATTCAAAACCTTCTTGCCCCTTTGAGTGGCTGCTTAATTGTTTCTGTCATCGGTTGGCAGGCGGGTGTTCTTGTTGTTCAGGGGCTTTCCGGTGAGGGTAAAACCGAGCTGTCTAATCAGGTTGTAGAGAACTGGTTGATGGCCGGGCAGCGCCCTTCGGTTGTTCCCCGTGAATTGGCCTACGATCGGCTTTTTGCCGAACAGGAACGTGCACCTGAACCTGTTGTTGTGCCTCAAACTCCTTTACAGATGGTGCTGAGTGCGGTTTTCGTTGCTCCTGAAAATGTGAATTCCGGAGCGATTATCGCAACCCTCAATAAGAACGCCAGTTACTACAAGGTGGGCGATGAGGTTGAAAGCGGCATTTTTCTGAAAACGGTTCATGACGATCATGTTGTTCTGAACCGTAACGGCAACTCCGAAGCGCTTTATTTTAAAACGTCTGACAGCTCCGGCGGGGTTTCTACGGTTTCCCGGGCTGACGTACCCAAAGAGACAGTGGATCCGGTTAGACCAAGGGCCGAGAGTACTCCGGTTCAGTCACAGGCGGTAAAAGACCTCCCTCAAACAGAGCTGGGTAGTGATATTCGTCGTCTTAATGCTGCTGCGTTTATGCGCAAATATCAGCAGAAAATGACGGAAGATCCTTCAGTATTGCTTAGTCAGGCAGGCATCACCCCAGCGGCAGGTGGTGGTTATCAGTTGGGCGATAGCCCTTACGCTTCTTTGCTGACTTCCGCCGGACTTGAGATGGGGGATGTGATTTTGTCGGTGAACGGTTCTCAGCTTGGCGACCCGCAATCGGATGCCCAGTTACTTGGAACGCTTTCACAGCAAAGCGAAGTCGAAGTGATGATTCAGCGTGGTTCGCGTCAATTTGCGGTAACTTTTCCTGTAACCCGTTAATCTTGCTGTCTTTTTGATTTAATATGCGACACTGTTCAGCTACTTTTAGGTAGCTTTATGTCAACTGTTCAACGCCATGCACAGCAAGTTATTTTCCTGACGTTACTTGTCGTTGTCATCATCAGTGCTTTAGAAGAAACGGAGTTTCGGTGATTAAAAAAATAATTCTAGCCAGCTTACTATTGGTTTCCCTGCCCGCTTTTTCCGGTCAATGGAAAGTCAATATCAAAGATGCTGAAATTGACGCTTTTATCAGCCAGATCGCAGATATTACGGGTAAAAGTTTTATTGTCGACCCCCGAGTTAAAGGTCGGGTCACCGTTATCTCTAAAGCCTCCATGGATGATGCCGCTGTTTATCAGCTGTTTCTTTCGGTGTTGAATGTTCATGGCTTTGTTGCGGTGGAAACTGTTGACGGTGCGATCAAAGTCATTCCAAACGCGACAAGCAAGCAGGAAGGCACAGGTTCAGGTCTGCGCAAAGGTGATAGCTTTATCACCGAAGTGATTCAGCTGAAATCAGCCACCGTTGCTGAGGTTGTCCCTGTTTTACGCCCTCTGGTTCCGCAGTATGGCCATCTTGCGGGGGTTCAGTCTTCAAATGCCCTGATTCTGTCTGACCATGCCGCGAATATTGAGCGGTTGAAAGGCATTATTGAAAGCATTGATGGTGGCAAAGATGAGCAAATTGAAGTCATCAGCCTGCGTTATGCTTGGGTTGGTGACTTAGCAACCTTGATCGAGGAGCTGGTTCCGGCTCAATCGGGTCGATCTGCAAAGGGGCAGGCGGGGCGTTTCACGATCGTTGCTGATGAGCGTTCTAATCGCCTGATTCTTAAGGGCAGTGATCCGGACCGTGAGCGCATCAGATCTCTGATTTCTAAGCTGGACCAGCCTTTTGAGAGCAAAGGGGTGACCCAGGTTATTCAGCTGAATTACGCGGAAGCGACGAAGGTTGCCGAGCTGCTCAGTAAAGTAATTAATGATGCTGATCCGTCGGCGGAAAAGGCACCTCCTACCGTCACTAAGGCTCAGTTTCAGGCGGATGAATCCCTTAACGCTTTGGTTGTTCGCGCTGAGCCAGGGGTCATGTCTGAAGTGAAAAATCTGGTTTCTCAGCTTGATATCCGACGGGCGCAAGTGCTGATCGAAGCCGTTATTGTTGAGGTCAGTGGCAGTAATGGCGAACAACTGGGTATTCAGTGGCTGGTGGGTGACTTTGAAAGCGGCCCTGTGGGTGGAACCAGCTTTAACAATGCCGGTGTTTCTTCCGGCTCTCTGGTGGCGGATGCTGTGACAACCGGTGGGGCGGGAACCGTTGGCAAGGTTAATGGGGCCTTTCTGGGTGGCGCCGGAGAGTCCGGTGGTCAGGATATCGGCGTTCTCGTTCAGGCCCTGGCGACAACATCGAATGCTAATCTGCTGTCGACTCCCAGTGTAATGACACTGGATAACGAAGAAGCCGAGTTTGTCGTTGGTCAGAATGTTCCTTTTTTAACCGGGACCACCACCAACTCGACAACCACCAACCCTTTTACCACAATCAGCCGCGAAGATGTCGGTGTGACCCTGAAGGTGAAACCTCAGATCAATGACGATAACAGTGTGCGTCTTGAAGTCCTGCAGGAAGTCTCTTCTTTGGTGCCTTCGGATAACCCTCTGGCCACGGGGTCTGCTGACCGCATCACCAATAAACGTTCCATCGATACCACGATCCTTGTTTCCGACGGTGAAACCATCGTTTTAGGTGGTTTGATTCAGGATGATGTTCAGGAGTCGGTGAGCAAGGTTCCGCTGTTGGGGGATATTCCCTTGATCGGTGCGCTGTTCAGAAGTACTCAGATCACCAAAACCAAACGAAACCTTCTGGTCTTCCTGCGCCCGAAAATTATCCGCGATAGTAATCGACTAAAAGCAGTGGCAGATGCTAAGTATCAGGGGATTTATCGTGTGGAGGCCCGTTATGGCGACCTGAGCGATAGAAATACTGAAGACACCTTGCCGCCAAGGGGTAGTGTGGAACAGCTCTTTGAAGGCGGCAGAGATTGATATGCGACCTGATTTTTCAGAAGCTCCTGTCATAACCAAAACTGACGGAGAGGCGGGTATCCCGTCAGAGTCTCTTGGGGTATCGGAATTGGCTCTGGGGGATAACCCTGCCCTGAATAGAGCTCGACCTTTTGTTCGTGATCCGATGTTACCAGTATCGCTGCCTTTTACCTTTGCTAAAAAGCAGGGGGTATTGGTGAGCCCTGATGCGGAAAAAAAAATATGTTATGCCCGTGAGCCATTGAATACTTCTGCTCTGGGCGAAGCGATGCGCCTTTGTGGGCCCTTTGACGAGCTGGTTATATTGCCGGCTGCAGAGTTTGAACAACACCTGACCCGGCATTATCAGTCGGATTCTTCTGAAACCCTGCAGATGGTTCAGGGTATTGGTGATCAGATGGATCTGGCGAGTCTTGCGGATTCTGTTTCTGAGACCGAAGATCTGCTGGATCAGCAGGATGATGCGCCAATCATTCGTCTTATTAACGGCCTGCTGCAGGAAGCGATCCGGGAAGGGGTTTCAGACATCCATATTGAAACCTTTGAAAAACGCTTAGTCGTACGCTTCCGTGTCGACGGTGTTTTACGTCCGGTAGTGGAACCCAAGCGTGCTCTTGCCCCACTGCTGACCTCCCGTATTAAAGTAATGGCAAAACTGGATATCGCTGAGAAGCGTGTCCCTCAGGATGGTCGGATCTCACTGCGCCTGGGTGGTCGTGAAGTGGATGTGCGTGTTTCAACCCTGCCATCCAGTAATGGCGAGCGTGTCGTGCTACGTATTCTCGATAAAAACGCCGGACGAATGGATCTCGCGCAACTGGGGATGTCATCACAGATTCACAACGGTTTGCGCCAGTTGCTTGCTAAGCCTCACGGTATTTTTCTGGTTACGGGGCCGACGGGTTCCGGTAAAACCACCACCTTGTACGCATCATTAACCTCGTTGAATGATGCCAGCCGTAACATTATGACGGTTGAAGACCCTATCGAATACAACCTGGAAGGCATCGGACAGACTCAGGTGAACCCTAAGGTCGATATGACCTTTGCCCGTGGTTTACGTGCGATGTTACGTCAGGACCCTGATGTGGTGATGGTCGGGGAGATTCGCGATATCGAAACCGCTGAAATCGCCGTACAGGCAAGTTTGACCGGTCACCTGGTACTTTCTACCTTGCACACCAATACTGCCGCAGGTGCGGTGACTCGTTTGCAGGATATGGGGGTTGAACCCTTTCTGTTGGCTTCCAGCCTGCTGGGTGTTCTGGCCCAGCGATTGGTAAGGGTGCTCTGTACCGAGTGTCGTACGCCTTATCAGCCGGATGATGCCGAGCTGGCGCTGATGGGATTAAGCGCATCAGACAATGTGACCCTTTACCATGCAGCGGGCTGCGAGCATTGTAATCAGCAGGGCTATCGGGGACGAACCGGTATCTACGAACTGCTCACGGTCAACGAAGAGGTACGTCGACTGATTCATCAGCAGGCGGGAGAGCAGGAGATCGATCAATACCTGCGCCAGTCAAAGGGATACGATGGCCAAGCCTACCAGACCATACGTCTGGATGGCTTGCGGTTGGTTCTGGCAGGCATTACTACAGTAGAAGAAGTGCTGCGTGTGACCCGTGATGATTAAGATCGATGGTGATTCCTAATGGCTGCTTTTAATTATCAGGCTCTGACGGCTTCCGGTGCCAAGAAAAAGGGCGTTATGGAAGGAGAAAGCCCCCGCCATATTCGTCAGCAGTTGAGGGATCAGGGGCTGATCGCTGTTTCCGTTGATCAGGTTTCAGAATCGAAAAATAAACCAAGCCGTTTTCTTTCGGGTCCCGGCATGTCGGTTAAAGAGCTGGCGCTCTGTACCCGTCAGATGGCAACGCTGGTGCAGGCCGCTATGCCTCTGGAAGAGGTTTTGCAGGCGGTTGCCGCCCAGTCTGAGCGCCCTAAGGTAAAGAGTCTTTTACTGGGGGTGCGCTCCCGTGTACTGGAAGGCCATACACTGGCTGATGGGATGGCGGATTTTCCCAACGCATTCCCTGAAATGTACCGCTCAACGGTTGCAGCTGGTGAGCATGCCGGTCACCTGGATCTGGTACTGAACGAGCTGGCCGATTACACCGAGCAACGGGAGCAGGCGCGCCAGAAAATTCAGTTGGCACTGCTTTATCCCGGTCTGTTAACCGTGGCCTCTATTGCCATTGTTAGTTTTCTGCTGGCTGTGGTTGTGCCGGATGTGGTGAAGGTCTTTACGCGAACGGGCAATGACCTGCCTCCGTTAACTGCGGGCCTGATTGCGGTGAGTGATTTTTTAAACCAGTTTGGCCTGCATCTTTTGTTGCTGCTCTGCCTTGGTTTTCTTGCATTTTCATCGGCGTACCGTAAACCGGGCTTCAGGTTGGCGGTAGATCGATGGTTGACCGATTTCCGTCTGACCCGAAAGATCAGTCGGGGGATCAATGCATCACGTTTTGCGGGCACCTTAAGTATTCTTTCCCGCAGCGGTGTACCCCTTGTGGAAGGATTGAGCATTGCTGCCGCCGTGATGCCGAATCATTTTATGCGTCAGCAGGTGAGTGAAATTGCCGGTAAGGTTAAAGAGGGTTCATCGCTGTTTAAATCGCTGGAGCAAAGCGGGCGTTTTCCACCGATGATGCTCTATATGATTGCCAGTGGTGAGCGTAGCGGTGAACTGGAAAATATGCTGGATCGGGCTGCCAGGCAGCAACAGCAGACTCTGGAAGCACTGGTTGCCACCGTTGTGGGGTTATTTGAACCCGTCGTTCTGATCGCTATGGGCGGTGTCGTGCTGACCATTGTATTGGCGATTCTGTTACCGATTTTGAATATGAATCAGCTGATTGGCTGATCCTAGTTTTGTGTGTTTCGAAGAATATTTAAAGGAATCTTTATGAAAGATCAGGAAATTCAGATGCAAGTTCAGTTCGAACCTCAGGTTCTGCCGGGTTCTGAAAAAGTGACGTCAGCCGCCTCCGGCAGAGCTACCCGCAAACAGCAGGGTTTTACTCTGATCGAAATTATGGTCGTGGTGGTGATTCTGGGCATTTTAGGTGCGATGGTGGTTCCGTCGATTATGAGCCGTCCCGGAGAAGCTAATGTGGTAGTCGCCAAGAGTGATATCCGCTCTATCAGCAATGCATTGGAGATGTACAAGTTGGATAACTTCCGCTACCCGAGTAATGAAGAAGGTCTGAAAGCTCTGGTTGAGAAGCCGGACTCTGCAAAAAACTGGAACCCGGATGGCTACCTGCCGCAGATGCCGGAAGATCCGTGGGGCAATGCCTATATCTATCAGCGTCCGGGACAGAAAAGCCGCCATTACGACCTGTTCTCCCTGGGGGCTGATGGTCAGGAAGGTGGTGAAGGTACCGATGCTGATATCGGAAACTGGGATAAGTAACGTTAAGTGAGGCCTGTTAACCGGCAACAAGGGTTCACGCTGATCGAGATCCTTGTGGTGGTCGTTATTATCGGTGTTTTGCTGACCGCCACCGTTGCGCTACGGGGGGATCACTCCGGCCAACGGGCACTGATGGCAGAAGGCGAGCGCCTGCGCAGCGTGTTTATTAGTGCGCAACAACAAGCGGTGCGCAGTGGCTTGCCGCTCCGGTTAATGGTTAAAGCGACCCGCTATGGCTTTGAGGCCTTCGAGCCGGAATATGGGGACGAACCTGCGGCTGTTTCTGCGGGGGTGGTCCCTGCGTCGGGTCTTAACCTCCTCGCTCTGAAGCGCCAGCCTGGGGGCCGTTGGAGTGAACCGGAGATTGGGTCTCTGAGGGCTTATCAGCCGGAACGTGAGATGCGTTTTGCCCTCAAAGTAGCCAACAAAGCTCAGTCTGAGCTGATGATTGGCGCCTCCGGGTTAACTCAGGGATTTACCCTGAGTCTCTATTTTCCGGAAGCACCGGACAGAGTTCTGATCTTCTCCGGTGACGGGGTAGGCCGGCCGGATTACGCGTTGCAATCCCGGTAGAATAAAGCAGGTTTATATCGTTTTTCAGTAAGGGACAGACGGATATTTTATGGCGTTTAATCGGGATTTTTCAGCGAGCATCGGCCGCAGGCTCAGTCAGGGAATTGGTGAATTTCTGTCGACGGTTGCAGCGCGCCTTCCAGAAGGGCTCAGGTCCGGCTGGAATAATCTCTCTGTCCGTGATCGCGGTGCACTTAAGCTTCTGGCAGGTGTGCTGGTACTGACTCTGGGGTATCTTTTGGTCTGGCAGCCCATTATGCAGATGGTTGAGGACCGCCATCGCTGGCAGATTAAGCAAAGTGAACGTCTTGAGCGTGCACAGCTGTCCGCCTATAACCGATTAAATCAATTCGGCATGATTGATCTTATGCCGATGGATCTCTGGTTTAAGCAGGAGCTCCCCCGACATCGCCTGAGCCTGATCCAACACAAGGCCAGCACTGATCCAAAACAGCCAGGACAACTCCGGCTGCGCTACAGTGATAGCCGAAAAGCTCATGAATTTCTGATCATGATGAGTCGTCTAGCCAAGCTTGACCGAATCAATATCGATCAGACCAGTCGCACTATCACGTTAGATTATCGCCCTGATCCCGATTATGCCGACCTTACCCGGTAAGTTTGCACTGATGCTAACCCCTGCCTGCACACGGTGCCGCCCTGATCATAATCCTTGCCGACAGAAAGGTTTTACCCTGCTGGAGGTGATGATTGCCCTGGCGATTCTTGCTGTTGCTTCCGCCGGACTTCTGACGGCCAGCAGTGGTTTTGTTCGCCAAAGTGGCCAGCTGGAGCAGCGTGTTGTTGCTAACTGGGCTGCACAAAACCGGATGAATGAGCTGCGCCTGTCCGGATTTCCGCCACAAATAGGTGAAAGTCATGCTGAGGCTGAGTTGGCAGGGCGTCGTTTTTTGTTAAAAGTCCAAACCAGTGCCACAGAATCCCCCCTGTTATTGCGAGTTGAGCTTCAGGTCTTCAGCCATGAAGAGGGCGAGACTGAGAATCAGGATTACGCTTTAGCACAACTCACCAGTTTTCTGAGAACGGAGCCTTAAGATGTCGGCTTCACTCAATGCCAAGCCGGTGACAAGACGCTTGCAGTCCGGTTTCACCCTGCTGGAGCTTCTGATTGCCGTAGCGATTTTTGCTCTGATCGGCCTTGCCGGATACAAGTTGCTGAACAGTGTGATCCGAACCTATGAGCACACCCGTGATCGTTCGGATAGCTTCAGTCAGCTGCAAACCGCAGTTTCGGTTATTGAGCAGGATCTTAAGCAACTCACCCGACGTTCCATCCGTGATGAGCTCGGAGATCCTCTGCCTGCTTTCTCGGTCAATTTTCGGGGGGGCTTGCCACTGGAGTTTACCCGTACCGGTAGCTGGTCCATGATGGCCGATAAAGCGCTGGATGATACCTCATCGGCCGCCGATACAGAGAACGCAAACACCGGTGTTAAGCAGCGGATCGGTTATCGTCTGCAGGATGGTGAGCTTCAGCGTCTGGTGTGGCGGGTTTTAGATCGGGCTCAGGACAGCAAACCTCAGGTACAGGTTTTACTCAAAGATGTTACCGACTTTTCGGTCAGGTTATTGGGTGAGAGCGAATGGCAGGAGTTCTGGCCAGTAGAGAACCAGCAAGGACAGATCGATTTCCGGACGCTGCCCAGAGGGATCGACCTGAGTTTCGGACATAAAAAATATGGCCGTATTCAGCGCATTTTCGCACGGGAGGGGATCTGATGATCGGCTCCCGAATCAGGGTGAAGGCCCCGGCCCTTAAGTCAAAAAACAAGCCGGACTCAAAAAAAGAATCCGGCGTTGCCTTGATCAGTGTTTTGCTGATTTTTGCCATAGCTGCCATCCTGGCAACCCGTATGATGAGCCAGGGGAGTATTCAGGCCGAGCGTGCAGGCGGCTATCAGCAGCAACAGCAGCTGGAGGCCTATGCCCGGGGCGGAGAAAGTTACGCCATTGCACTGCTGAAAGAAGATTGGCAGCAGGATCAGGCCGCTGGTGACAAGGCTTATGATCACCCTTCCGAGCCCTGGGGGCAGTTGGATCGCTTTGCATTGGATGCCAGCGATGCAGCGGAAGAGGGAGATAATCTGCGTATCCGGATTTTGCCGCTGGATGGCTATTTCAACATCAATAACCTGCTGAAAAATGAAAACGAGCACACTGATGCCCGCCATCTTTCAGGTTTGCGCCGCCTGCTGGCTGCGAATCAGATTCCCGAAGTGCTGGCCGATCAGGCGCTGGACTGGATCGACAGCAATAATATTCCCACTGGACTGACCGGAGCAGAAGATAACGACTATCTGCTGCAAAAGCCGGCTTATCGAACGGCCGATCAGTACCTTCTGGATACCGATGAGCTGATGCTTCTGACGGCTGCCTTGCCCCAGAATCGATATCGAATGTCTGAGCTGCTGGTGGCACTGCCTGCACACACGCCTCTGAACCTGAACGCAGCTAACCCTGAAGCCCTGGCAGCCCTGTTAGCGATGAGTGTTGATCAGGCGACACAGCTGCTTGGAGGGATCGAATACACCCCGGTGGTTTCGGTCAATGACTTTCTGGCAGCCCGTTCGTTGGACGCTGGTTTGGCTGAGTTATTCAGTATCCGCAGCCAGTATTTTATGATCACCTCTCAGGTCGATTGGCTGGAACAGCGTTTAGCCCTGACAACCTTGCTTCATCGTGATCTGGAATCCGGTAAGATCACTATTTTACAGCGGCGTTTCCAGCCAGTGTCTCAACAGCGCTTTTCCCGGGAGGTAAAGCAATGAGTTATACCTCTGAGGGGTTCTTTGACCGGAAGATTATCAGGTCAGGCTATCCGTCATCGGCCAGACCCCGAATTTCCAAGGAGCAATCATGAGCCATAATTTTGCGGTGATCTATCGCCCTTATGATGCACCGGAGCAACCTCTGATCTGGTTTCCACTGGATAGGTCACTTGCCACGCAGGGATTTCGTCATGCATTGCAGGGGGATTTTGAGAGTTTTCATCAGCATCTGGCAGAGATCGGGTCTGATGATGTTCACGCCCCGGTAAACCTCTATCTTTTTCTGGCGGATGAGTTGGTGAGCTTTCATCAGGTTAATGTGCCGGAAGGGGTCAGGCGTAACCTGAATAAACTGCTGCCGGTTCTGATGGAAGAGCAGTTGGCGCAGGATATTGAGCGGGTTGCGGTGCACTATGTTGAGACTCAGACTGATGAGGACAGCGATGGTGTGTTGAGCAATACCGCAGTCTGGGATCGGGAGAGTTTGCAAACCCTGATAGATCAGCTCAAATACTCTGCAGAAGATAGCCCTCTTACTCGCCAGATTCGTATCAAAGCTTGTCTACCGGCTTCCGCTTGTGACGGTTTGAGTGACCTTTCAGCAGCGGAACCCAGACCTGGTTACTGGCAGCAGATCCCGAGGGTTCCCGATACGGATCAGGTTCGGTTTTCGGTCAGTGAAGCACCGGATCAGCTGGTCCTGCGTCTGGAAAGTCATCGCTGGAATCTGGTAACACCGGAGCAGAATGAGATCAGCCCGCTTTACGGTGTCTTTGCTGTGGCGCTGATGGCAGCGGGGCTCTATCTGTTAAATCAATGGCTATCGGTTTTCTGAGCTATTTATCGTAAAAACGACCTGCGATCAAAAACAGACTGCAATCAATAAAACAAGCCCCGACAGCTAGCTGAACGGGGCTTGTTCTGTCAGGACTACCGCAAATGCTGTTTTACAGCAGTGATGCAATAGCCTGTTGAGGTGCAGTATTCGCTTGCGCCATAACCGTTGTTGCGGGCTGTTCGCTCATCTGCTTGCCGGTACTGGCGGCCAGATCCGCCGCAAACTCGGCATCCTGAATCTTGCTCTGTGCCGGAATCTCTTTTTGCGCGTTCTTAAGAGCATTTTGAGCTTCCGCAGAGATATCAACCACTGCCGACGGCGCTTTCTCTGGGCCCGTCGGGATAATGTCGTTCAGGCTTTGTAGTTTGGATGGCCCTTCAACACGGCTGGTAGAGGCCAGGCCCAGATCGTTAGGGGTGCCGGTGCGCTGGTTGGTATCAGAAACCACGGAAGATTCACGACTGGGGCGTGCCTGAACTTCAGAGGCCCGGAATTCGTTCTGTTTGTTGGAATCCAGGTTTCTTGGGGTGAAAACCGCAGTAATGGTGGTGTTGGATGTCACGATTGGCATAACGCTACCCTGATTCTGTTCAGACAATAGATGTATTCTAGGGGCGCTTTTAGTGCGGATCAAGGCGTTTGTAACGCCCTGTTATATTTTGTAAGGCGGTGGTTTTATTCCACCGACTCCCTGGCACTCTTTAGCAGAGCGGTTATCTCTCTGAGCCAGCTGACTTTCTGGTCTTTCCGATAGGGGCTGGCAAAGCGATACCAGGGATGCTCAAGCGCAAGTCCCATCGGTTTGCGGCGTTTTACCAATTTAAGAAACGCTTCCGCATCAGCCTGCTGAACCGGATTACTACCCCAGGCAAGGATCAGATGATCCGCCTTTAACAGCCGTTTCAGTTCCTTATTCCGGCTGGAGTGAAGCAGGCTATGGGGGAGTGCCTCAGCTTCGCTATCACCATTAAGTTTACGATAAAGGCGGGCGAAAGAATCACTGTTGGCATCACACAGATCCGACAGGTTGATCAGGCGCAGCCGCTTCCAGTTCATCTGGCGCATTAAGCGCATCATCTGATACTGGGTGTTATCGGGTTTCAGTAGCCTTAGATTGGTATTCCGTAGCGGCCAGTGTGTCGGATTGTCCAGCAGAGGGAAGTGTCTAGCCTGATCTGTCTCAAGCAGCCGGATACTACCGGGATTCATCAGGACCGCCACCGCATCCGGTTGAGTATTGATACCTGCTTCAGACCTGAGGCTAATTTCCACCCGGCGGCGGCAAATCAGTGGTTCTTCATCCCGACGACTCAGGCGGTAAAATTCTCCCTGTACGGTAAAGTCCTGTTTCAGGCTGTCAGCGTATTCAAATTCGATCATGTTTTATTGTCCCCGGACTCTTGCTGCCCCAGTGTTCCTACTGTCCCAGCGCCCGTTTGGTTTTGTGGGTGGCTTCTGCGGTTAACGGATCTTCCGGCCACGGATGCTTGGGATAGCGCCCTCGCATCTCCTTACGTACTTCCGGATACACCTCCCGCCAGAAAGTCGCGAGGTTTGAGGTGACAGCCAAGGGGCGACCTGCGGGAGAAAGCAGGTGAATACTCACTGGAACACCCGCAATAGCCGGGACATTCTCAGTGCCGAACATCTCCTGCAGTTTGGTGCTGACGGTGGGCGGGTTCTGGCTGTAATCGATCTTTACCGTGCGGCCAGAGGCGACTTTTAGCCCGTCCGGTGCCAGATTATCCAGTGCCTGCTGTTGCGGCCAGCTGAGCAGGCTTTTCAGCATCTCGCCCACCGGCAGCTGCTGCCACTGGCGCTGATTATTCACCCCGCTCAGAAATGGCACCAGCCAATCCTCTGCAGAATCCAACAAACCCTGATCGGACAGATCCGGCCATTCATCCTTGCCCTGATCTCCACTATTCTGGCGCAAAAACTCAATGCGCTGGCGCAACCGGATATCCGCCTCCTGCCAGGGTAGGGCATCAATCCCCTGTTGCTGCAGGCGCAGAATACCCGCCTGATTCAGTGCGGCCTGATCCGGTTTATCACCCTGTTTCTCATCCAGCACCAGTTGCCCAAGACGGATTTGTACGCTGTTAATCAGCCGATCCCCCCGCCAGTGACAAAACGGCTGCTGCAGGATCTGATCGGATAAGTGAGTGGTTACTGTTTTTTTATCCAGTATCAGCCAAAGAGTCAGGGTTTCCCGACTGTCCTGACTGAAAGAGCGGGCGTGCAGGGCGATCACAAACTCCGGTTGCTGATGGCTTTTCAGCTGCGCCTGTCGGCCATTGCTCAGTTTGTAGATACCGGCATCACCGTTGTTTGATGTGGTTTGTTTCGAGCTGCTTTGAGACTGTTTCATACCTACCTTGTCAGGATAAGCATGACACAGGCCTTCAATCATCAGATCGGTAAAGGTGGCGTTCTGCAGCTGAGTTATCAGGCTGGCGGCAGGCTTCTGGGCTGCACTTAACAGCGATAGTAAGTCTTTACTGTTTTTATATACAGTATTCGTGTTTGTGGCATTGCCTTTAGGCTGTTTGATCAGCTGCTTGCTTTCTTTCAGCAGGCGAAGCGCCCCCTGTTCGATGCGTTTACACAGAGCTTTATGACCCGCATCACGGGACTGAATCAGTTGCTCGCAGGCGGCTAACAGCTCGTTCTCCGGCAGGTGTGCGCCTTCCTGCAGCAGACTGAAGATAAAGGCACTGGCCGCCAGCTGATCGGCATTAAGCGTATTGGCGTTCTGATCTGCCGCTTTTAGCAGGCTGAGCCAGCCGCGCCCCAGGTGTGCCGACAGCACCAGCTCACGGGAGGCTTGCCCGAATTCCGTCAGCTGCAGACTGCCGCCGCCCTGAGCGGTTTGCACCAGCTTAAGCTGTTGCAGGCGGGAGAGGGCGCTTTGCCAGCGCGCTTTGGGCGGCGGTGTCACCCAATCAAACTCCTGCGGATCATCCGACCCCCACTGAATCAGCTGCAGGGCCAGCTCCGACAGATCCTGCCGGTTGATCTCCGGCTCCGGTTGGGCAGAGAGTGCACCCTGCTGATCTTCACTCCAGCAGCGAAACGCCGTACCTGCCTGAGTACGACCGGCTCGACCTGCACGCTGTTTTGCCTCGGCGCGGGTCACGGATCGGGTGTGCAGGCGCACCACACCGGCTTCTTTATCAAAACGGGCCTCACGGGCAAGACCGGAATCCACCACTAAGGTGATGCCGTCGATGGTCAGACTGGTCTCGGCAATGGCCGTCGCCAGAATGCAGCGGCGCATACCGTTTTGCGCCGGAGCGATGGCCGCCTGCTGTTCCGCCAGTTTCTGCTGACCGTGCAGCTGGCGCAGATCAATACCGGCTTGCTGGCAGCGGGCTGAAAGGGCTTCCGTCACTCGATTGATCTCACCAACACCGGGCAGAAAACAGAGGATATCTCCATCTTGTTCTTTGTGAGAGGCGTCAATGACCTCTAAGCAGGTCTCAATCGTCGCCTGTACCCGCTCGCAGACCGGTACGCTGGTGCGGTTGTAGCGGTATTCCAGCGGGAAGGTGCGCCCCTCGCAGAAGAGAATCGGCACCTGTAACGCGGCTTCCAGCGCCTCCTGAGCCAGTGTAGCCGACATCACCAGCAAGCCCGCCGGATCCTCATCCCGATAGAGCAGATTCATCTGACGGCACAGCGCCAGAATCAGATCGCTGTCTACGGTGCGCTCGTGAAACTCATCCAGAATCACCAGGCTTACGCCCTCTAAGGTCGGGTCGTTCTGCAACATCCGCAGCAGCACACCGGACGTCACCAGCTCCAGTCGGGTATTGCGGCTCACCTTATGATCGCCCTTTACCCGATAACCGATGCTGTCACCGACCGATTCCCCGATCAGCCCCGCCATATAAGACGCCGCAGCCTGCGCCGCCACCCGACGGGGCGCGGTCATAATGATCTTTCCGTTCTGGAAGTCAGGGTGCTGCATCAGCGCGATAGGCAGGCGGGTGGTCTTACCGGCACCCGGTTCCGCCGACAGCAACGCCAGCTCCTGAGCGTGCAGCTGAGCGACCAGCTCCGGCACCTGCGCCAGAATCGGCAGGTCGGTTTCAGTGGATGACGGGTGGTTAGCGGATGAAGCAGGGGATGTCATGGGTAAAGCACCGGTAGCAAGCGTGAAAAACAGGGGCTAAGGATAACGGGAAAGGGCTTTGATTGGGATAGCTAAGGGTTTGGCAGGGCTGGGGATTTAACCGATACTGGGGGAATTAAGGTCAGTCTGATGGGAGAGCAATATGCTGCACGTTACATCGGCTAAGTATTTATCCGGTTATAAAATTTGGGTTGCCTTTGATGATGACACCTCCGGTGAGGTTGATCTGGAAGGTGTGCTCAAAGGTTCGGTGTTTGAGCCCCTCAAAGATATCGGTACGTTTCAGCAGTTGGCGGTTGATCCTGAGCTGGAAACTGTTGTCTGGCCGAATGGAGCAGACTTAGCGCCGGAGTTTCTGAAAGAGCTTCAGTTAAAACAGAGCCAAGCGGTTCAGTAATCTTCTTTTCTCTCCTTTTTAATCGAAGCCGGGTAGCCTGCTATCCGACTTTTTGTTTGTGTACTCAAGAAGTTGTATTCGATAGACTCCAATATTAGTGAACTAAGGAATGCAGACATTATGTCTGCAAAATAAACGCAGATGCGTTAGGCAAGGATGCGGCCTGATCTGAAGATGGAACTCTCCTCTCAAATTCAAAGCCTCCCTGCACAGCTTTTGGTATCGGATACCAAAGCCTTCTGCATCTGAACCTTGTGTTCTGACTTAACTCTGCTTTTATCCGCTGATAATTGCCAAGAAAGGGAGCTTCATGTAATGGCTAAGTTTCTAAATACCACCGCCACTAATTATTACCTCGAAGAGCTGATCAAAAATGCCTCCGAGCGCCTGATCCTGATAAGTCCTTTCCTCAAACTGAATGACCGCATCAAAGAGTTATTAGAGGACAAAAACCGGCTGAAAATTGATGTTCGTATTGTTTATGGCAAAAGCGAGCTTCAACCCAACGAAATCAGCTGGCTGAATGATCTGACCTTTATCCGCACCAGTTTCTGCAAGAACCTGCACGCTAAGTGCTACATGAATGAGACCGACTGCATCATCACCAGTCTGAATCTGTATGAGTTCAGTCAGGTGAATAACAACGAGATGGGGATTTACCTGTCCCGTGACGAAGACGTGGAAATGTACCGTGATGCCTATGAAGAGGCGCAGCGGATTATTCGCGTTAGTGATGAGGTACGCATCACCATGCAGAAAGTGGGCAAGGAAGGAGACGTTAAAGCCAAGCAAGTAAAAGGCAAAGCGGATAACCCTACCGGCAAACTCACCTCTTCTAAGCTTGCAGCTAAGTTAAAAATGAAAACACCAGAGCTGATTGAGAAACTGGTTGCCGAAGGTTATGTGGAAGAGAAAGAAGGCAAACAAAACCTGACGCAGAAAGGCGTAAGTGCGGGTGGTGAGGCCAAAACCGGTAAATATGGCGACTTCTTTATTTGGCCGGAAAGTATGTCCCTGAGCGCTTAAGTTTCTTAGGAGTACATGCTTGCGGTATGAATCAAGAACAGCGCCCTTTGGCGCTGTTTCTATTTCTACCCAGCAAAGCACCTTCACCATAAATTTAGCCTCCCGCTGCTATTGCCTGTAAAATACCGCGCCTTGCTTTAACAGCCCTGAAGGTACTATGGAAACTCACGCGCTCACTACTTTAGAAAATATCCTGCACGCTGCTTTGTCAGCCCCACCCACCGAAGTTCGTCGTTTATTTCACGGCCGTGGTCGCTGTTACGAGGGGCTGGAACAGCTGACGGTTGACTGGCTGCAGGGGCAGGTGCTGGTGTGTCTGTTTAAGGAGCCTTCTGAGGAGTTTCTGACAGAGCTTCAGGCGCTGCTGACCCGCTGGACAGAAAGCGATCTCTGGCAGAACAGTGGTGCAACGTCACTGTTGCTGCAGCACAGGGCGCGGGAAGGTGTGCCTATGGAGCTGCTGTGGGGCACGCACAAGGAACAGCAGGATGTGACAGAAAGCGGCCTTAAATACCGGCTGGATCTGGGCGGTAAGCAGAACAACGGTCTGTTTTTTGATATGCGTCTGGGGCGTGACTGGGTGCGGGCGCAGGCCGGTCAGAAACGGGTATTAAATCTGTTTTCATACACCTGTGGTTTCTCTGTAGCCGCGATAGCAGGCGGTGCGGATCATGTGGTGAATCTTGATATGGCCAAAGCAGCATTAAACCGTGGGCGGGAAAACCACCGTTTAAACGGCCATGATCTGAAAAACGTCACCTTTATGGGGCATGACCTGTTTAAGTCCTGGGGTAAGGTGCGTAAGTATGGCCCTTATGATCTGGTGATTATTGATCCGCCCAGCTTTCAGAAGGGCAGCTTTGCCCTGACCAAAGATTACCAGAAAATTCTGCGCCGTTTGCCGGAGCTGCTTACCGAGTCCGGTCAGGTGCTGGCCTGTGTTAATGATCCGGCGGTTACCTCACAATTTCTGATTGAGGGGATGGCGGAAGAGTCCCCTGAGGTGACCTTCGATTACCGGTTGGATAATCCGCCGGAGTTCCCGGATATTGACCCTGAAGGCGGCTTAAAAGCGCTGGTGTTCAGCCATAAAGCCTAAGCTCATATCATCCTCCCCCTGAATAGCCATCCGGCTGGTTTCGGCTGACTATTCAGGGACACGGCTGCTGTGTTGGTTTGGGGCAGGATAGGGTCACTGACTTCGGGAAAGAACCCGCCGTGCCAGTGGTTCTACCACCTTGGAACCGTGGGCGCGGATACCATCATGTTGCCATTCCGGATGTAGCCACACATTGGCGCCGTTAATCGCAGCGGCGGTTTTCAGGGATTCATCCCTGTCCACGTAATAATCCTGCTCGTAGACAATACACTCCACCGGTACGGTGTTCTTTGCCAGTTGCTTAAGGTCGTACAGTTTCGGCCAGTCATCTTTCGCAGCCAGTAAATCGGCCACGGCTTTAAAGCCGTGTAGCTGGCCGTAATCCTCCAGCATATCCGGGCGCACGGTTTCACCATAAAAGCTCACGCCAAGTTGCGCTTCACCGGTTGGGGATTCTGATTCATTCAGGAGGCGAGCCGGATCAAACCCACCATGACGCTGCATTGCGCCTGCTGCCGCCCAGTTGCTGGCGGTTTGCTCGCAATAGATCGCCTCGTGCAGCAGCACATAAAGGGGGTTGGTCTCGTAACTGGCCTGCTGACGGATAGGCTCAATAAAGCCATAGCGCAGCTGAGACTCACCGGAACCCGCGACAAAGGGGTTGTCCAGCAGAGCGTGAACCGTGGAGAAGCCGGACGTCGTGCCCAGCAACATGCCCAGATCAAGGAAGCGGCGGGCGGTCATCACGCCATCCCGTCCCAGTGGGTAAGGGGAGGCTTCAAGCAGCTCGACAATACGTTTTACCTTGGCGATATCTTCCGGATAGGCGCGGTAATAGGTCTGACTGCGTTGGTAGACGGTGTTCACCAGCAGATCATAGGTCGAAGGAGCATCTGCCGTTAGCATCGGCGGCAGACCACCGCAGATCATCACCCCCGCCAGAGCTTCCGGTTGCACGCTCAGGTAATGACAGCTGATAAAACCACCAAAACTTTGTCCCAGGAGATACCACCTGGCTCCGCCAAACTCCCGGGCGCGCAGCTGCTCCAGATCCCGCACGATATTGTCTGCCCGAAACTGACTGATATAGGCCAGCTGATCTTCGGGATCGGGCAGAGATTCGCACAGTTCCGGGCCGATACCGTGACTGCGACCTGTACCGCGCTGATCCATCAGTACCACCCGGAAATGATCCAGCATAAAGTCCAGCCAGGGAATGCTGTAGGGATCTTTCGGCGCTTCAAAACCGGGGCCGCCCTGCAAAAAAACACATATCGGTGCGTTGGGATGACGGGTGATTTCACGGGCAAAAAGGTTGATCTGCTGGCCTTCCGGCTGGCTGTAATCCAGAGGAACACTAAGATTAATATCCCGGATGGTAAAAAGATTAGGCATGGAATGTCCTTGCTGTCGGTGGTCTGACGGTTTCGGCAAAAATGCTGACTGATGGTTAGCGGGTAGCTTAAACGAAATACGCCCATCATCGGAGGATGATGGGCGTATCAGGGGAATATTGTCTGAAATGGTTAAGCTGAAAAGAGTTCTTCTAAGTTACTGGCCGTTAGAATCTTGCTTACCCAGAGATCCAGTTGTTGTTTGTCCGCGCAATCCAATTTTGACTCCACCCATTCAGGGCAGCTACCGAACTTAAGCTCGATCAGTTTGTGCAGAGTTTGAGCTTCCCCGGCTTTTAATCCCTCTTCTTTGGCGTAACGCATTTGGCTGGCTTCATCTTTTAGAGCTCGTTCACGCACAAAAGCAAGACGACGTGCTTCGTCGTCGTCGCTCAGGCGGCGGATATGTCCGCTAACCTGTTTGACTGCTTCATTGGTAATTGACGCCATACGGGACTCCTCCTGCCAGTGCTCAAACAGGGTGATCCAGTCTTTGAGGTTCTGGTCACCTAAGCCTAAGCGGTCAGCTTTTTTCATCTCTATCAGATTCAGTTGTAAATCATTGCCGAGTTTAACATCGGGTTGTTGTTCATCTCTCAACTCAAAGCGCCAGACGGCCTGATTTTGTTGGGCAGTATCCGCAGTGTAAAGGTCAAAATCCAGTAAGTGGATACCAATCACCGCATTGAGCTCTGTGTAATCGTCTCCAGCGGATAGCTGATCTGTCAGCATTTTAGCCAGATAGTAAGCGCTTCTCTTACCCCATTCATTATAGCGACGAACCTGCATCTCAATATTATAACGGTTTCCATCGCTATCCTGTGCCAGAACATCAAGAACGATGCTTTTACCTGTCATCTCTTCTGGGGTGATGGTGGGGTTGAGAATTTCGACTTCGGCGATTGCGGGAAGATCGGGTCTGAGATCGTTAATCAGATGCACCAGAGCATCAGGGTGCTCGGTAAAAATGCGTTTGAAGATATAGTCATTCTTAGGGTCGAGCAATGATTGGTTTGATTTTGTCATATCGGATTCCTTTCTTTGTCGGAATGTTCATCCTGAACAGTAACAATCAATAACCATTCTCAGATTAGGTCTATCTTTCAGGTGAGGCAACACGAAATTTTTTATAGCTAAATTGAATAAAAGTCATGAACTAAACGGTTATTTGGCAATAAGAAAAGATTATTAGTCATTTAAAACATGATCCGTATAATGCGCTGCCTTGATGGTAAGTCACCCTGTTAATTCACTGAGTTGTGAGTTTGAAATGAAAAATAATTCTGTTGTGCAGCCTTCCGCACTGGCCCTTGTGCCTATGCTGCTGTTTTTGTCGCTGTTTATCGGTAGCGGCCTGTATTACCAGTCCATCGGAACGGATTTCGCCTTCTATCAGATCTCGGCTCCGGTAGCGATTCTGCCAGCTATCGTGCTGGGTCTGTTGCTGGCTAAAGGTGCGCTCAATGACCGCATCGAAACCTTTATTAAGGGTGTGGGTGATAACACCATTATCACCATGGTACTGATCTACCTGCTGGCGGGTGCTTTTGCATCGGTTGCCAAAGCTGTTGGCGGTGTTGATGCCACGGTTAACTTCGGACTGAGTGTGATTCCGCCCTCTCTGGTACTGCCGGGGCTTTTTGTTATCTCGGCGTTTGTGGCAACTTCCATGGGTACCTCCATGGGTACGATTGCCGCGATTGCACCGATTGCGATGGGCCTGACGGAGGCGACCGATCTGCCACTGCTGCTGACCATCGGTACGGTGATCGGTGGTGCGATGTTCGGTGATAACCTGTCCATCATCTCGGATACCACCATTGCAGCGACCCGTACTCAGGGTTGTGAGATGAAAGACAAATTCCGCCTGAACCTGAAAATCGCGCTGCCTGCAGCGGCTCTGACACTGATCTGGTTGTTTGTGCAGGGAAGTGGTGCTCAGGTTGAAGCGCCGGGGGATTACCGCTTTATTCAGGTGCTGCCATATCTGGCCGTTCTGATTCTAGCGGTTAGCGGTCTGAATGTGATGCTGGTGCTGTTCACCGGTATCATTCTAGCCGGTGGTATCGGTCTGGTGCAGATGGATGAGTTCACCCTGGCGACGCTGTCCAAAGAGATCTATGCCGGTTACACCGGTATGCAGGAGATTATGATTCTGTCCCTGTTTATTGGTGGTCTGGGCGCGCTGATGAAGTCTCAGGGTGGTCTGGAGTGGATCGGTAAGCAGATCGACCGTATCAGCAACAAGGGTGACGGCCACAACCCACGTGCCGGTGAAGTGAGTATTGGTGCCTCTGTGGTGTTGACCAACCTGTGTACTGCGAACAACACCGTTGCCATCATTATTGCCGGTAGTCTGGCGAAAGATATCGCCACCCGCTATGGCGTAGACCCTCGTCGCAGCGCGAGTCTGATGGATATCTTCTCCTGTGTGGTACAGGGCATTATCCCTTACGGCGCGCAGATGCTGCTGGCGGCTTCTATCGCAGGCATCTCACCGCTGGAGCTGGTAACAGCGGTTCAGTACTGCTGGTTGCTGGGTGCGATGGCGATTGTGTCGATTGTGCTGGGCTTTCCAAAGGCGAAAACCGCTTAAGCGCTGGTTTATAGCTCCGACTTTACGGCCCTGACTTTAAGAGCTCTGATTTCAAAAGCTGAAATTCGACGGCTCTCTGGCCTGAGAGCTAAAAAGAGGCTCTGATCGATGAAAGGTGATCAGAGCCTTTTTTATGGCTGGAATTTAGAAGAAACTGTGTTTTCCTAGAGTAACAATAATAAATATCGAGGGATGGCTGGAGTTCACCGGCCGGTACCGGGAGTTATAAAATGAACACCTCTTTCACAGAACAACTGCATCCGGAGCTGGCTACCGCCCAGGATCTGCAGCGGGCGGCATTTCGGAAGCACGGGCAGGAGAGCTATCAGCAGCGCCGAGAGCATCTGACCAATCTTAAGCGCCTGCTGCTGGAGAATCGCGAGCAGATCGTTGAGGCGATCAACAAGGATTACGGCAACCGCTCCTATCATGAAACCATGATCGCTGAGATTATCACGGTGGCAGACGATATCAATCACACCCTGAAAAGCCTGAAAAAGTGGATGAAGGTTCAGCGCCGTAAGATCGATTTTATGCTCTATCCGGGGGCGAAGAATCGCGTGATCCCTCAGGCGGTGGGTGTGGTTGGTCTGATTATTCCCTGGAACTTCCCTCTGAACCTGAGCTTTTCCGGCCTGTCCGCAGCCTTTGCCGCCGGTAATCGCGCCATGGTGAAGATGTCGGAGAACTCTATCCATCTGAGTGAACTGCTGATCCAGCTGGTGCCGAACTATTTTCCGGCGGACAAGCTGCAGTTTTTCACTGAGACCGGCAGTGTGGGTATCGCCTTCTCAAAATTGCCCTTTGATCATCTGATGTTTACCGGTTCCGGCCAGACCGGCCGTAAAGTGATGGCCGCTGCCGCAGAACATCTGACGCCGGTAACTCTGGAGCTGGGTGGTAAGTCTCCGGCAGTGATCGATCCTGAATATCCGCTGGCGAAGGCCGTTGAGCGCCTGATGTTTGTGAAGCAGTTTAACGCGGGTCAGATCTGCACCACGGTGGATTATGTTTTTGTTCATGAACAGCAGTTAAATGCTTTTATTGCCGAGGTGCAGCGTTGGGTTAACCATCATTGCGCCAATATTCACAGCAGGGATTACACCTCTGTCATTGATGATCGTGCTTTTCAGCGTTTGCTGGAAACACTGGATGATGCCCGCGAGAAGGGCGCAGAGGTAATCAACCTGACCGGGCAGGAGCCCGATGCCGCCAGTCGTAAGCTGCCACTGACGCTGGTACTGAATTCAACGGATGAGATGATCATCGACCAGCGGGAAACCTTCGGCCCGATCCTGATGGTGAAAACCTATACCGATCCGCAGCAAGTGATCGATTACGTCAATGATCGGGATCGTCCTCTGGCGCTCTATCCCTTCAGCTACAACAAGTCGCTGGTAAACCGCTATATCAGCAATATCCTCTCCGGTGGGGTATCCGTGAACGATGCGCTCTTCCATGTGGGCCAGCATGATCTGCCTTTCGGCGGTATCGGCGGCAGCGGTATGGGGCATTATCACGGTTACGAGGGCTTTCTGACCTTCTCCAAACTTCGCCCTGTCTTCTATCAGGCACCCTTTTCCGGCATGAAATTCCTGATGCCGCCTTACGGTAAAACTGCGGATCGTATGCTGGGACTGATTGCGAAGCTCAAACTATAGACTCTGTTACGGAGCATGGATGGCTCCGCACGACAGTAAAATACGATTGATGCAGTAAAGAAACTGCTGGGTCTCATGCTCGCTGGTGGCTACGAGGGCTCAGCAGGTTCTGCTTATGATCAACAGGTACTGGCTACGGGTTGCTATGACAGCGTTTTAATTCACTGATCAGCTCTTTGATGAGCGGTGTTAAAACCGCATTCTTCAGCGTTATCAGCATCACAGGGATCTCGTAATGATACCGTTCTGGCAAAATCGCTTTTAGCTGACCCTTTTCGACCCATTGGTTCGCATAATGCTCTGGCAGATAACCGATAAACCGGCCGGACAGCACCATATGTGCAATGCCCTGATCATGATAAGCCGTGGCGGTATTCTGATAATTTAACCCGTCATTTCGGGTTTCTTTATCCCTCTGATAGTGGCTGGAAACAATTTCAGCCTCCTGTAGCAAGGCTTCACGGTGATCATCATCGCAATCAAACAACGGATGCTCTGAAGAGCAATACAGGTAGTTCACTTCGTCCTGTAACGGGTAGTAGTCCAGCCCACGAATATGATGACGGCTCACACCCAGCCCCACCATAGAACGCCCGCTGATAACCGATGTTTCAACTTCCCTTGCTTCACACACGTTGATTTCAAACTGAATGGAATCGCTTTTATCTCTGAGTGCTGCGATCGCTTTTGAGATTCCACAGCGCGGATCGTTAACCAGATTATCAATGGTGGCGATGGTGACACGGCCTGTCAGTTCGTTTTTGGAGCTGGCAACAGTCGCTGCAAAGGCTTCGCACTGTCTGAGCAGTTCGAGACTGGCCTGATAGGTGATACGTCCGGGTTCTGTTATCTCAAAACCGCTTCGTCCGCGCTTGCATAATGTCAGGCCGAGCCGGATCTCAAGGTCAGACAGATGGGAGCTGATGGTTGATCGACCGATGTTTAACCTTGATTCCGCTGCCGATAAACCGCCGGATTCAACAATAGCGACAAAGATTCTTAAGAGTTTTAGGTCGACATCATGGATCTGCATATAAGAATTTCTCCGCTGCGATGCAGCCCTCATCTTTTGTTCGATAAATCCGGAATAACGCCCGGATATTCTTTATCTATAAAACTTAAGTTGCAAGATATAGTTCTCCCAGAAGCTAGATTTTCACCGGAGAACTATAAAAATGACATTTAAATACGGGATAGATACCCTCACTGTTGAACTGGTTAACGACATCGCCAATGGCTCTGTTGAAACGGAGCTTTGTCAGGAAGCAAAAGACAAAATCAACACCAGCCGGAAAAATGTTGAGCACATGGCCAGCTCAGATTCTGCGGTATATGGCATCAATACCGGTTTTGGCCCTCTGTGTGATACCCAGATCTCTCCTGCTGAGACCAATCTGCTACAAAAAAACCTGCTGATCACCCATGCGGTTGGCGTAGGTAATCCCATCAACAAGTCCATCTCTAAGCTGATGCTGATTACCAAAATCCACGCGCTAAGCCAGGGATTTTCGGGTATTCGTCTTGAAGTCGTTGAGAGAATGCTCAAATTTTTAGAGCTGGATCTGATTCCTGTCGTACCAGAGCAGGGGTCAGTGGGGGCTTCAGGAGATTTAGCACCACTTTCGCATCTGTTTTTACCGTTAATCGGTGAAGGTGAGTTCTGGCAGGGGGCAGAAACAGTACCGGCGATCTCTCTGTTAAAAGCGCATAACTTAGCGCCTATGGAGCTTGAAGCTAAAGAAGGGCTGGCGCTGATTAACGGCACTCAATTTATCCTGTCTCATGCCATTACCGCACTGGTCAAAATGCGCTACCTGCTGGATTTAGCCGACTTAGCAGGCGCTATGAGCATTGAAGGTATGCAGGGAAGTTCTTCACCGTTCAGAGCAGAACTGCATCAGACCCGACCCTTTCCGGGCTGCGTAGAAGTTGCTGCCAGAATGCGGGGCTTTTTTGACGGTTCGCAGAATATGGCATCGCATACCAACTGTGACCGAGTACAGGACCCGTACTCACTGCGCTGTATTCCTCAGGTGCATGGTGCATCCCGAAATGCCTACAAACATCTGAAAGAGTTAGCTGAGATTGAAATGAACTCAGTGACAGATAACCCCATTGTGATCAGTCAGGAAGAAGCTATTTCCGGTGGTAGCTTCCACGGTCAACCTTTGGCGATGGCACTGGATTATGTGTCTATCGCGGCGGCTGAGCTGGGCAATATTGCCGATCGTCGTTGTTATTTACTGCTTGAAGGCATGCACGGTCTGCCAAGAATGTTAACCGAATCCGGTGGTTTAAACTCTGGTCTGATGATTCCTCAATATGCCACCGCCGCTTTAGTCACTGAAAACAAATCACTCTGTTTCCCGCCATCAGCAGACAGCGTGCCGACATCAATGGGGCAGGAAGATCATGTCTCTATGGGCAGTATTTCAGGTCGTAAACTCAATCAGATCCTGGGCAATCTGGACAAAATTCTGGCCATTGAGCTGATGTATGCCGCCCAGGCGATCGATTTCAGACGCCCGAATACCTGCTCAGAGAAAATCGAGCACAACTATCAGATTATCCGTAGCAAAGTCGCCAAGTTAGAAGAAGACAGACTGCTAAAACCTGATATCGACGCCATTATCGAGCTGGTTCAGACACAGGCATTCTGTGTTGATTCGCCAGTAAAACACGCTTAAACGGGAAACATAACGGAGACGCTTAGAATGAATGATATCCATCTTTTTCAACAAACGATTAAGCAAGGCATCCCTGCGAGTTTACCCGATGCAAAGCCGTACCCGGAAAACGCCAACCGGGCACCGAAACGAAAAGATATTTTAAGTCCGGAAGAAAAACAGCTGGCGGTGCGCAATGCGCTACGTTACTTCCCGAAAGAGTGGCACGCAGAGCTGGCGCCTGAGTTCGCGAAAGAGCTGAACGACTATGGCCGGATCTATATGTACCGCTTCAAGCCTGAGCACTCCTTAAAAGCGCGCTCAATCGAGGATTATCCGGCTAAGTGCCAGCAGGCCGCTGCGATCATGCTGATGATCGACAATAACTTGGATCCGGCGGTGGCTCAGCACCCGGAAGAACTGATCACCTATGGTGGCAATGGCGCGGTATTCCAGAACTGGGCTCAGTATCTGCTGACGATGAAGTATCTGAGTGAGATGGAAGCGGATCAGACGCTGCACATGTATTCCGGACACCCGATGGGTCTGTTCCCTTCTTCTGAAGAGGCACCAAGAGTCGTTGTGACGAACGGCATGATGATCCCGAACTACTCCAAACCGGATGACTGGGAAAAATTCAATGCTCTGGGTGTGACCCAGTACGGACAGATGACCGCCGGATCCTTTATGTACATTGGTCCGCAGGGCATTGTTCACGGAACAACCATTACGGTGATGAATGCCTTCCGTAAAGTTCTGAATAAAGGCGAAAGCCCGAAAGGTAAGATCTTCCTAACCGCAGGTCTGGGCGGTATGAGTGGTGCTCAGCCTAAAGCGGGCAACATTGCTAACTGTATTACTGTTTGTGCAGAGGTGAACCCTAAAGCGGCGATCAAACGCCATGAACAGGGCTGGGTAGACGAGCTGGTTGATAATATGCCGGATCTGGTTGCCCGCGTTCGCAAAGCACAGGACAACGAAGAGGTTGTCTCCATCGCCTTCATCGGTAACGTCGTCGACGTCTGGGAAAGCTTCCTGGCTGAAGATATCTTCGTTCATTTAGGTTCTGACCAGACCTCGCTGCATAACCCCTGGTCCGGTGGTTACTATCCGATAGGTATCAGCTACGAAGAATCTAACCGTCTGATTCGTGAAGAGCCGGAAGTCTTTAAAGAAAAAGTACAGGCTACTCTGAAACGCCACGCCGATGCGGTCAATAAGCATACGGCTAAGGGCACCTATTTCTTCGATTACGGTAATGCCTTCCTGCTTGAAGCATCGCGTGCAGGCGGTGATGTGATGGCTGAAAACGGTATCGACTTCAAATATCCCTCTTATGTTCAGGATATTCTGGGGCCTATGTGTTTTGACTATGGTTTTGGTCCCTTCCGCTGGGTTTGTACGTCAGGGAATCCGGATGATTTGGATAAAACCGATGCGATTGCCGCCAAGGTGCTGGAACGCATCATGAGGGATTCTCCGGAGGAGATTCAGCAGCAGATGCAGGACAACATCACCTGGATCAGGGATGCGAAACAGAACAAACTCGTGGTTGGCTCACAGGCTCGTATCCTCTATGCCGATGCACAGGGCCGGGCAGAAATTGCCAAAGCCTTTAATGATGCCATCAACGCCGGTGAGATTGGCCCTGTGGTATTAGGCCGTGATCATCACGATGTCAGTGGTACTGACTCCCCATACCGTGAAACGTCAAATATCTATGATGGTAGCCGTTTTACCGCGGATATGGCGATTCATAACGTGATTGGCGATGGCTTCCGGGGGGCAACCTGGGTATCGATTCACAATGGTGGTGGTGTTGGCTGGGGTGAAGTGATCAACGGCGGCTTTGGTATGCTGCTGGATGGCTCTGAGGCCGCTGAGCGTCGTCTTAAAAATATGCTGTTCTTTGACGTAAACAACGGCATCGCACGACGCAGCTGGGCACGGAATACAGAAGCTAATTTCGCCATTAAACGTGAAATGGAACGCACGCCTAAACTGAAAGTTACTCTGGCAAATCAGGTTGATGATGACCTGCTGGAAGGCCTGAACTTCTAACCTTTTGATTGCCTGTACCAGAATGCCATCCGTTTAACGGATGGCATTCAAATTATCGCGATAAGAAAGAGAGTGCCTCATGACAAGATCGGATACCGTGATGAATCAGAACAAGGCTGATGCTCATCGCTGTGACCTTCTAATACACAACGTGTCTTTGGCGACTATGGATTACGGTACGCCAGACTCAGCATCACCCTATGGTCAGTTAGAGGATGGTGTGTTGGCTGTCACTGCTGGGCGTATCAGTTGGGTCGGAGCAGCAGCAGAAGCTCCTGAGTTTGAAGCGACTGAGCGGTTTGACGGACAGAGAGGCTGGCTAACACCGGGTCTGATCGATTGCCATACGCATCTGGTGTTCGCCGGCGATCGCGCCGACGAATTCGAA
>NZ_CEYNZH010000031.1:0-37612 GCF_982874595.1 Oceanospirillum sp.
TCACTCCCTGTAGAGGGTAAACTATAGGGGTGACACAGAATTTTGAACACTACCTGTTAACGTCTCACATCTGAGGCAAAAAACAGTTGGCGATTTTTGCCCCCCCCCCGCGAAGCGGAAATGCGCAAAAAGTGACAACTGTTTTTGTCCGTAGCATACACTTGTTAACTCTTTTTCATCAGGGCCGACACTTGTAACGCAGGAGATGGGATAATCTCCATACCCTCGATATCCAGCTCGGTTTCAAATAAATCACCTTCTAATGATGTTTTTACCAAAATAGATCTTTTAGAATTTTTGGTTTTCATAGCTTTTGCTAAGAGAGACGCAGCCTCCTCTATGGTCTCGTTTTTCTTTTGAACACGAATTAACACAGGAGTATTCATATACTGCTCTACAAGAATCGCGTCTATTCCCTTATTCCGTTGAACAGGATTAAAATCTATTCCCATCAATAGATTTAACGCGGAGGCATCTGCATTCACATATGAGTCTCTACCTTTTTTCAAAAGGTTTGACTCTGTTTTTATTGGATTATCTAATCGTTCTCTCGTTAGCTCAATAGCATCTGGAGATTCATCAATACCAATATAGTTTCGATTTAAAAGCTTTGATGCAACACATGTGGTTCCGCTGCCACAAAAAGGATCTAAAACCAAATCTCCCTCTTCCGTTACTAGCTTGATAATCTGCTCAAGTAGCAAAAGCGGCTTTTGAGTCGGATATCCGACCCTCTCTTTTGCCTTGGGATTTAAATAAGGGATATCCCAAACATCGCTTAACGGAACACCTTTTTTCTTATCGCCATTTTTTACATTTCCGGAGCTATCTTTGTCGTATATAGATTTATTGTGCTCATCCCTAGATCTTCTTTGTAAAATCTGATCTATATTAGTTGTTTCTGAATATGATGTATAAATTCTATTAAATTTAAATTTTTTCGACTTTGAGTAGAAATAGATATTTTGATGACTAGGGAGCAGGCCTTTTCTTGAGTTAGACCATCTTTTATAAGACCAAATAATTTCTGATTGGAAATTATCTACCCCAAAAACCTGATCCAATATTGCACGAACAATATGTTCACCACTTTTATCGCAGTGTACAAATATAGACCCAGTCTCTTTCAATAAAGAGTACATGACTTCGATCCGCTTTTTTAAAAACTCAGCATACCCCCTATCACTCCCCCAGCTATCGTCAAAGCTGAACTCTTTTGTGCGCTCTCTATTTTTTAGCGTATGCTTTCTTTCTGTAAAAAACGGCGGATCAAGATAAATGAGGTCAATAGAGCAAGGCTCAATTGACCTCATTTGATCTAAACAATCACCGCTCAGAACTCTGTTAATCATTAGTACCTTCTTTATCTCGTTTATCTCGTTTATCCGCTATTTCCATTAATATCGCTTTAAGGTCATATCCGCTAACTTTCTCCAGATAATCCCAAGCCTCGTCACCGGCATAGTATTCACCATCTACGCCTGCGTAGATGGTTTTCAATGTTTCCTGTATTTTAATTGCCTGCTCTCTCTGAGGATAGTAGAACATCACCCGAACAGGCTTGTAACCATGTCCTTTTATTGCCTTCACGCGGGTATGTTCTTTGGTAATATGGTCACCATCTGTCGTAGCATCTCGCCATTTGAGCTCTACAGCGTCTGACCCATTAAGAAAATCTATTTCAAAAGTCTTTGGCCTTGACCCAATAGTATTTTCGACCAAGGTTTTGCCACCCTGACTGTTTGAGAAGAACATGCACAAGGTAGCGGCCTCCTCCAAAAAAGACCCCGCGTACTTATATAAAAATCGACCAGTATTCTGATACTCGTCGATCAAAATACCTTCTTCAAGAGAAATTCCTAACACTCGATATATCAAATAGTGAGAATTATCATCCCCTTTCATTTCTTCCTTACGGGCAACAATCTTGCTCTTTAAATTGTTTGCATATTCATCAGCCAGCTTTCCAATTTTTTCTTTTAGCAATTGCAAGCAAGTTCCACTAGCGATTGCACTATCAATTATCTCCCTTTCGTGAGCATAAACTGCGGTGATAAGCTCTGTTTTTTTCTTCTTCTCGATGTCAATACCTAATGACTTGCAATAATCATCAAGTTGCTTTTTATTCATTTTTTCAACTTTCATGAAACTTCCTGAGTTGGTTTTAAACGCGATTTAGGCCTGAGAGCTAACATTTTAATCATAGGTATGCTCCTTTTGCCAATTTCAATATACCGTCTAAAAACAAGGAAAGCCTTTGATAATAAAAGGAAAATCCAGCTTCTGATCTGACGGCATCCCTGTCACTCGCACTACTCTATATTTAAAATAAACACGGACTGTTATCTCAGACGCGCTTCTCATAATTCATTTATTCTAAAGCTTATCCAGTTCCCACAAGCCAGTAAACCGAGCATTAAGTCGTAATAGCCTTCATGCCAAAAGTCATCAAATTCGCTTAGACAGATTTTTATAAATCGCGTCTTTATCGCGCTTACCTACAGCCAGTACATAAACGACGATTTCATCGTCGATCACCTCGTAGGCCAACCGATAACCTGCGGTTCGTAGTTTAATCTTATAAACCGAGTCGTAGCCCCGCAGTTTAGACGCGGGTACATGAGGGTTTTGCAGACGTTCCGCCAGTTTCTTCTTAAACTGGCTCTTGATGGGAGGCGCTAACTTCTCCCATTCCTTCAACGCGGAAGGCAGAAACTTTAACTTATAGGTCATCCAGACTGACTTCCACGGCCTTTGACCGATCCGCTCTTCGGGATTCAATCAACTGCGCCAGCTCCTGATCATCCAGCATTTCCATCATCCACTCGTAGGTTTCTGCAGGCACCAGATAAGCCGCTGGTTTGTTGTGGTTCAGGATGGCAACCGGTGAACCATTCGCTTCTGTCAGCAGTGCCGATGGGTTCTTTTTCAGCTCGGAAATACTGGCCGAGCAATCCGCAAGAATCTGTCTCATGGCAGACCTCATTTAAGACCTAAATTAAGGTCATATATTAGACCTGCGATAAAGCCTGCGACAAGTTTATTCTGCAATCAAAGAGGCGACCTCTGATCTAACAAGAAATCAGTATGGGAACGCAAACAGAAAACCCTGAACATTCTGCAAAGCAAAGACCGGTGCCACCATTGGTTAGGCGACTTTTCGTCCAGTGATACTGTAGACAATGGGAACATCATTTCCCTTGTGGCTGAGATAGAAGCGACCCGGCTCGCGTTCAATCATACCCTCGAAACAGTTATATGGGCTGAAAGGGAACTCGCTAACACGCTCAATCTGAATACCGACATTAAGTAATGCGTTTATAACGCTGGACATTGGATGCGCCCAGGTTGCCAGCTTGGCTATGGCATCATCGCCATTTTCTGTATACGTCGCTTCTTCATCTACATCGGGCTGCACTTGGGTGAAATAAGAATATCCTGCCAACAGGTCATAGACAGGATGAAATTCCACCATATAAAAGCGGCCACCAACGGCAAGGTTCGATGCAATAACCTCAGCCCATCGGTTTATATCCGGTAGCCAACAAATTGCACCGTATGAGGTAAAAACGATGTCGTATAGGGCAGAAGCTGAACGCTGGAAAGAATAGACATCGGTACAAACGAACTCAGAGCTTAAATTGAGCTCTTTTGCCAAATCTCGGGCTTTGCAGATGGCAACCGGAGACAGATCAACGCCAGTGCAAATTGCCCCTTTACGAGCCCATGACAGGGTGTCCATACCAAAGTGACACTGGAGGTGGAGCAAAGATTTTCCTTTCACACCCTGAAGCTCTGCTAATTCAATTTCGCGCAGAGAGGTTCCACCCGCCAAGAACCCCGGCAGATCATAAAAATCTGAATCAAAATGGGCTGCTGCCCGCCTATCCCAACCGACCCGATTCATCTCCAGGTAATCAAATTCCTGCATAATCATTCCCAAGTTACCTAATGTTGCGCGTCAGCAAATCCGGTAGAGATCCCCTTTTAGGATCCGAGCTAATTTGATCCGCTTGTTAGCCTATTACTATCTCTAAATTCTGAATCAAGTCAGAAATAACGATGGGTTCAGCGCTCGTTGATTCAAAGACGATTTGGTTTTTATTGCCAGCAGTAATATTAAAAGCTTCAACCAAATTGGCAGGCATATCACTATCAATGGATAAACACTTGAACGTGCCTATATTAAAATTCCCGCCCGCACACTCTGCAAACTCCCTTTCCAGACGCTGCTTCCAACCGTGAGTATCAAAGTTATATTTTACGAGAAAGACCGTTGGAAAAACCTGCTCTTCTTCAACAGGAATAGTCGTGTGGGCGTCACACTTCTCCCCAATTCGATAACTCAACTGGGCAGATTTTAATGCCTCTATCGATTCATTCAGAGAAGTGTCCGCTTTAAATGCGATACCGCTAAACCCTTCGAACCTTGTATCGCTAACACCAAACCTGACTCTAAAATTTATAAATTCGATATTGATCGAGCCAAAGTTGACACCAATGCTGGTGTACTCTTCTTTCTCAGTCAGCGGCCATGCCAATGGTAATCCTAACTTTTCTGATACCTGGGTAGCTGCTTTTAGTGGATCATCCACCTCAATCATAAGATGATCTATTTCAAACATTTCCCCACTACCTCGCTTTTTCGGAGTAAAGGTCAATCTTATATGGAGCCCGGCAGACCTGCGACAAGCTAATTCACGATCATACTGATAACCCCTGCACCGCAAGAAAATAATGACTGGCACCTCGGTTCGCACACTCTAAAATCGTACAGAAACCTCGTAGATAAAGGTGTCCCCCATGAACACAATAAGTGTTAACCAATTCCGAGATAACCTTAAAGCTGTTGTTGAACAGGTTGCAGACCAGCATGAGCCGGTGAAAGTCACCGACTCAACAGGTCAGGACTTTGTGGTCATCAGCGCAGTCGATTGGGAGCGCGAGCAGGAAACCCTGCACGTTCTGCAAAGCCAAGACCTGATGCTGCAGATTGGCGATTCAATGCAAACCCATTCCCAAGGAAAAAGCTGACGCACCAAAATGAGCAATATTTTGCTCATTTCCAAAGCTTCCAGCGTTTTTTGAGCAAAATATTGCGCAAATACCCACAAAAAAACCGGATCAGTTGATCCGGTTTTTTGTGTTCAGCATCTGTAGATAGCTCAGATCTTTTTCAGAACCTTGCGGAATACCGCCAGCTCGTCTTCGGTAAGATCACCGAACACTTTTTCCTGATAGTCCTCCGACAGCTGCCAGTAGGCTTCGGCCTGATTGGCACCTTCTTCGGTCAGGGTCAGGCTGTCGTCCTGCACGCTGATCCAGGCTTTGCGGGTCAGTTTCTCAACCGATGGGGTCAGGTCCTGTTCCGGCATCAGCAGGTAGTCACCCATATCGCTGAAACTGACGGAACCCAGGTCTTTCAGGATCATCAGCAGGCGGGCTTCTGCAATATGCAAACCGCTGGCCTGCTGCAATGGCCAGTAGGCACGCTGGTAGCGTTTTACCGCGCTCAGCATCTGGTAGTAGAGGTTCTTGTCCAGCAGCTTCTGACGTTCTGCGTCTTTTTGCTCTGCGGCGGCCTGATCGATCTCAGCCGTTTTCTGAATCGCGCCCATGTGCGGTACAACGGCTGAATAGGTGCCACCATGGTACAGCAGAGGCGCGCGGCCATAATCGTCAAAGGCTTCTACTTTGCCGATCAGAATCCAGTGGTCGCCACCATCTACTTTTTCATAGTTAGCGCACTGAAACCGTGCCGCGCAGTTGGGCAGCAACGGCGCATCACCCAGACCTTTCTCGTAATCAACGCTTGAGAACTTGTCATCGGACGGGCGGGCGAAGTGGTTGGACAGATCGATCTGATCCGCCGCCAGTACGTTCACGGCGAAGTGGCTGGCGTTATCAAACACCTCAACACTGCCGGAGTTTTTCATGATGCTCCACAGCACCAGTGGCGGATCAAGGGAAACGGAGTTGAAACTGTTTGCCGTGACACCGGCCTGCTGCCCGTCTTTTGCGGTAGCAGTTATTACGGTGACACCTGTGGCGAAGTTGCCCAAAGCGCGACGAAATGCTTTCGGGTCAAATGCAGTAGTCATAGTCTTGGCCTTTGTCTTCACTTTTTAACAGTCTGAAGCTGTTATCTTTTGTATTGAGTGACCGCTAACGTCAGATAATGCTGCAGCGCAAAGTCAGGGTATGCCCAATAAAACAATTAACGCGATAACGCAGTTAATCCGTTAAATCAGCTAAGGGGTTACGTAGCGATCTGTTTTAACGGGCGCGTAGCATTTACGAATATAAGCCCGATGTCCAGTCTTATGAGGAACAAAGGGCAAACAACTGGGCCCGACTGCTGATGCCGAGCTTTTCATAGGCCCGTTTACGGTAGGTGATGACACTACTGGGAGCGATATTCAGTTCGTAAGCGACCACTTCACTCTTTTTACCTTGTAAGACAGCCTCACACACCTGACGCTCGCGCTCCGACAGAAACGCCAAAGGCCCCTGACTGAGTTGCGACTGATTCATCTGATAGTGTTTACTGACTAACAGCCCCAACAGCTGACCGACTGCCTGTTGCTGATCCGCAGGAATGACCTGATCAAAACCGGAACCCCGGCGATACAGATTGATATAAAAGTTGCCCGCCTCACTCCCGTAAATGACAGAGAGCTTGTCCTGAAACCCCGGCTCATCAAAGTAGCGTTTTTTATAGTTTGGCCCCATCTGGCGGAGCAGATCTTCCAGCCGGATCAGAGTGACCTCTCCCGGCTGACTGCTTTTAAAAACCGGGAAATTCGGATCTTCCAGATAACGGCGCTCTGTCACGTAGGATTCCGCCAAACTTTTACCGGACGCATCTTTAATAAAATCCTTAAACAAGAGCGTACTGACGCTCTCACCATCGGCGCAGAAGAAGATCATGCACTGATCGGCCCCTAACTCCTGATGCAACCAATTAAGAAAAGGATCGAAGAAATGCGGTTCACCCAAAGCGCTGAGCAACTGCAGCTGACCACGGGTCGGGTGCCAGTTAACGGGGATAGAGGAGGTAGAAGAAGGTGTCGCTGTCATCGTGTCTTATTCTGTTATGTCATGTCGAAGCGGTGTTGGGTTCAGGGTGCTGTTGCGTCACGTTAAGAAAAATTCAGACCCGAAGAGACCCAGCCAGCAGAACAGCATAGGAGAAAAGACAGGCACAAAAAAGCCCGGCATTCGGAACCGGGCAAAACAAGGCAGGAACTACTCCGAAGAGTTTATCCCGCTGACACAATGAAGATCATCGATACAACTCCCTGAGCACCTTCTGACAGATCACCGGAAACAGGTCATCGCCAGAAGTCGCACAGAGTCAAACCGGAAGGGTTAAACCGCTTCCAGCACCTTGCGGAAAATCGCCAGTTCTTCCTCAGAAAACTGTCCGAAGACCTCTTCCTGACGTTCGTTGGCAATTTTCCATAGGGTCTCTGCCTGCTCAACACCTGCCGTTGTCAGGCTCAGCTGGTCTCCGCTTCGGGCCAGCAATTCTTTACGACACAGGGTTTCCACAGCCGCCTGAAGATCGTTATCCGGCATGCCGATACGCTCTTCCAGATCTTGGGTGCTCAGGGTATCAAAGTCATTCAGGTTCAGAAGCATACGGGCTTCGATAGTACGCAGACCTGTCGCCAGCTGAAGCGGCTGATATGCGGTTTGGTAGCGCTTAACCGCCTGTAGCATCTGGTAGTACAGGTTGTCACCCAGGCGCTTGTCGTTCTTCTGCTGACCCGCATCAGTGGCCTCAGAATCTTTGGGTTTAACGCCTGCGTGAGGAATCACCGCCGAGTAAGCCCCCCCATGGTAAAGCAGAGGGGCGCGGCCATAATCATCATACGCCACCACTTTACCCACCAGAATCCAGTGATCACCGCCATCCAGTTTCTGATAGCTCTCACACTGAAAACGGGCCGAGCAATCCTGCAGCAAAGGCGCATTACCCAAGCCTTTCTCGTAGGCGATATCAGCAAACTTGTCATCTGCAGGGCGTGCAAAATGGTTAGAAACCGGAATCTGATCTGCTGCCAGAATGTTCACAGCAAAATGACTGGCATTGTCGAAAACCTCAACACTGCCGGAGTTCTTCATGATGCTCCACAGCACCAGAGGCGGCTCAAGAGATACAGAGTTGAAGCTGTTAGCGGTTACGCCGGTCTGAACACCGTCAGGGGTGCAGGCAGTGATAACGGTTACACCGGTGGCGAAATTGCCCAGTGCACGACGAAAATCCCGGGGGTCAAATTCAGTACTCATGGTTGTTGTCCTGTTCTTGCTTTTTATTCTGTGAAGGGTCACAGGCCTTTGCATTGGGTTCGATCATCAGGCTGATGAGGGCTGAGCACCTGACAATCTTTTTTCAGAGATAAAACGCCCGCCGATTTCGGGTCGGACGATCCGGGGGTTGTATTCACCCGCAATCAGTTATCAGAAGTGATCAGTTATAAGGCACCAGAAAAACCGCTGCCGAGCTGGTCAGGGGCTGAAGTGTCCCGGCTTCCGAAGATTGCTGACGATTACCTGAAGCAGGGGTCACCGAATAAGAAGTGCCACAGGAACGACGTTTCAGAAGCTGAAATTTAGCCAGAAGTGCTTTCATGATGATCACCCCATCAGAGGTTGAGACTCCGGTCTGCCGGATGGGCAGCAGACCGGAAAGATCGGCCAAAACCTATCGTTTCAGCCGTACAGGATACTTACAGCAGTGACGGATCAGGCTCCAGACCCAGCAGCTCGCGGCCGATGATCTGTGCACACACGTCATAGTCGGTGTAAGCGTGGGCAGCCGTCATGTTGGACTCACGCCACAGACGCTGACCTTCACGATCGCTGTACCAGTTAGAAGCACCCATAACAGCCCACAGGCGGTTAACGGCTTCTACACACATTTTGATGGCATAAGCCTGATTGGTACGCCAGTGCGCCAGGGTGTAACGATCTGGGTATTCGTGACGCTCACCGTATTCTTTGTGCTCGTTCCAGGTTTTTTCCAGGTAAGCACGGGCCGCACACACCTGCTGGTAAGATTCCGCAATACGCAGCATGGGTGGTACAGAACCATCAACCTTAGCACCGGTGTAAGCGCGAACACGGTTTTTGGTCAGATCTTTGTAAACTTCGATCATACGCTCCGCCACACCCAGACTCATCGCTGCGAAACCAGAGGCGAAGTAAGGACGGTAAGGCGTGTGATAGATTTTGCTGTCAGGGTAAAGGTCACGACCGATATGACGACCTTCCATCATATCGCCCGCCGCCTGAATACGGTGCTCAGGAACAAAGACACCTTCAATATGAGCAGTCTTAGTACCGGAACCCTGCATCGCAACTGAGTACCAGTCATCGATAATGGTAAATTCGCTGCGCGGGATAACGGCAAAGCTGTACACTTTCTCGTCGTTAACCATGCGGTTCAGACCCACAATGATCCAGTCTGCGTGATCAACACCGGAACTCCACTTCATGTCACCGGTGAAGATAATGCCGCCTTCGGCTTCTTCGTACTTACCAAATGGCGCAATAGAAGAAGAGGCTACGGCATCCGGGTTTTCACCCCAAAACTCATCCTGTGCATCTTTGCTGAACATCGCCATCTGGTGGTTATGAGTACACAGCAGGCTGTAAGCCCAAGCCGTTGAACAGCAGGCACCGGCCAGAGCTGCAATACAATCGGTAAATTCCGGCAGGGAGATTTCCAGACCGCCATATGCCTTAGGCAGGAAAGCGCGGTTCAGACCGATGCCGTGCAGCATGTCGATGTTTTCCTGAGGAACCTGACGCAGCTCTTCAGTCTTAGTCGCGTTAGCACGGATCGCTGGCAGGATTTCCTGCAGTTTTTCCAACATAGGATTATTCTGTTTCATGAGACTGTACCCATATAATTGTTGTTGTATTCGTTTTTATACTCATCGGGCAAAGCGACCTGAGCCTGCTTCACCGGGCAGAGAGGTTATGTCCCTTCAATCCCCTACCCTCGTTGATGAATTTATTATGGACACAAGCCTTGTGGCTAAACATGACATTTTCTCGCTAAAAATGGGACTTTTCTTCTAAACGTTGACGATTCCCTCCCGATAAAACGAATTAAAGCCACGTCATACCAAAACCATCTGACTTAAGAGAACAAATCCGCCCATGCCAAGTACCGTGGTCAGTAGTACATTTCCGGTTAAACGGACAATCACCACACAGAACACAGCCGCTAACAGATAGGGGTTATCCCAGGCCAGCCAAAGTTCTGGTCTGTCAACTCCGGTACGGTCCGGTAAAAGCACCACAGGCGCGGCAATCGCAGTCAGTACAGCGGGGGCAGAGAAATGCAGAAAACGCTCACCTTTGACCGATAAACGCAGAGGTAGCCGGGGCTCAAGAAAGAGATAACGACTGAGAAACACCAGCGCGGCCAGAATAACGATGGTCAGTAGTATCATGGTGCCAGCTCCTCTGATGCGTTCTCAGACAAAGTCTCAGTCATCTCAACAGGCAGCGGTTTTGCCAGAAGCTGCTCCGTTATAAAGCCGGCGCACATTCCGCCTAACGCTGCCAGCGCCAAAGCCCCCGGAATACGATTCAGATGCAGAATCACAGAGAGCAACAGAGCAACAATCACAGAGACCGCCACCGGCCAGCCGGTGACCTGAGGAACAACAATGGCGATAAAAGTGGCCGCAACCGCAAACTCCAGCCCCCACGCACCCATCTGCGGAAAATGATTACCCAGTAAGATGCCCGCCAGGGTTGCCAGATTCCAGATGATGTAAAAGCTAAGTCCCGCCCCGAGTACAAACCAGCGATCAAAGTTTGTTTCTAAAGCGGTAGGCTTTTCAGACGGTTTTTTCTCAGAACAGCCCGCCATAGAAGAACAAAACGCAAACAACTCATCGGTGAGCAGAAAACCCAGCGCTAACCGCCAGCGCAGTGGCAAGGGGCTGATCCGACGTCGCATAGAGACACTATAAAGCAGGTGTCGGGAAGTGATAAAAAACACAGTGATCAGTAGCGCCAGCAAACTCGCCCCGCTACTTAACATACCGATCACCACCAACTGAGCGGCACCCGCAAACAAAATGGCAGACATCGCCTGACTCTCCCAAAGGGTAAAACCGGCATCAATGGCCAGCGACCCGACCAGCACCCCCCAGGGCAATACCGCGACCGTCAGGGGCGACATCGCCAGCGCTCCCTTAGTGAATCGGCTAAACCGACTGAACGTTGTTGAACTCATCACAACCTCTTAATACCCATAATCAGAACCGAAAAAGTGGAAACGAGGCTTGAGGTTAAATGCGATTAAGGTGGGAAAACTTGGATAAAATTGCTCAGGTGGAACAGCGGTCAAATCAGAAACCAAAACTCTGGCGGTACTGTTTTGGGGTGACGCCCATCGCCTTTTTGAAGTGGCGGTGCAGATGGCTCTGGTCATGAAAACCACTACTTTGAGCGGCATCTGCCAGTGTCTGACCTTTTCGGAGAAACTCACGGGCCAGACGCAGGCGCGCCTGTACCTGATAAGCATGGGGTGGCAGACCAAAGGCTTTACCAAAGGCCCGAATCAGGTGAAAGGGACTAAGGTTTGCCAACCGAGCCAGCTCCTCCAGTGAGATATCCGCTTGCGGAAAATCATCCAGAAACGCTTTTACCCGCTTTAACTGAGGCTGTATGTTGGCTTTGGGTCCTTCCGGCAGACGGGAGCGAGCATGACGGTGAATCAGCTTCACCAGAAAGGCATACATCAGACTTTCCCGCAGCAGCCGGTTGTCAGAGGTTTCCAACACCTCAAACAGCAGTCGGAATTGCGCTGCCAGTTCCGGGTCATGCACCACAGGCTCCGGGAAATAAGGCGTGGCATCTCTGAAACTGCCCAGCTCAGCACAAACACTGTTGAGCTGCTCCGGTAACGGATACATCGCCTTATACGCCCAGCCATTTTCTGCAGCGGAATGGCCGTTATGCACCTCATCGGCATTCACCAGAATAATGCTGTCCTGTGGGGCGATATGATTACCACCGGTGCGATAAAAGCACTGAGCGCCTTCCTGAATCACCCCAAGGGTGAAGCCCTCGTGGCTGTGACGGGAGAAATTATGCTTTTTATAACGGGCGTCCAGAAGCTCAATACCGCCCAGCTCCTCAGCGGTATTGAATACAGCAGTTTCTTTCTCCGGTAGACCGGCTTTCTCTACTGATTGATCTTTTTCAGCCGACTTATCGTTTTGAGCCAAATTGGATTTTTTTGTCATAAAAGCAGGTTTGCAGAAAAATTGTCGTTTCCCAATGGAAGTTGATTGAGTGTAACCCAGTCCCGAATAAGTTTTTTGTACAAAATTGCTCAGTAGACCATCCTGAAGATCAGCGTCTCGATTATTTCACGGGGCTTTTAAAGCTGACGCGGGATAAAACTGAGGCCAATTACGGCCTCTATAAGACTCAATCCAAGAAAAGAAGCTTTAACCTGCTTAACAGTACCGATTACACACTATTGAAACTCAAAGGGCCGGCACGACCCCAAAACACCTCTTGAACGGGAGGAACTCTGGTTTAAACCGACCCGGGATTCAGCCCGTAGTGAGGATAACTAGCGATTAATAATGCCCCGGAAAAAACGATACGAATTCGCTAAAATAGCCGCCCCCCACCATATGTGGAAAGCGGAAAGCAGAGAGTGGAGAAAGTGATGATACATACCCAAGCGGCTTCTGCCACTGACCTGAACACCCTGATTCAGGCTCTGCCCAAGGCAGAGCTGCACCTGCATATCGAAGGGTCGTTTGAACCTGAGTTAATGTTCCGGATTGCTCAACGCAACAATATTACCCTGAGCTACGACTCCGTTGAGGAGCTGAAAGCCGCCTACCAGTTCAACAACCTGCAGGAGTTTCTGGACCTCTACTATCAGGGGATGAACGTACTGCAGACCCGACAGGATTATTACGACCTGACCCGCGCCTATCTGGACAAGGTTCACAGCCAGAATGTACGCCATGTGGAGATCTTCTGGGACCCGCAGGGGCACCTTGAGCGCGGCATCGACTTTGCCACCCAGATTGGCGGTATTCTGCAGGCGCTGAAAGAAGCTCGCAGCCAGCACGGCATCAGCTATCGTCTGATTATGTCCTTCCTGCGCCACCTGTCGGAAGACAGCGCCTATGAAACACTGGAACTGGCCAAACCTTATCTGGATGAGATCTACGGCGTGGGTCTGGATTCCTCCGAGATGGGACACCCGCCGGAGAAGTTTCAGGGCGTATTTGCCGCCTGTCGTGATCTGGGTCTGAAAATCACCGCCCACGCCGGTGAAGAGGGCCCGGCAGATTATGTCTGGCAGGCGCTGGATCTGCTGCAGGTGGATCGGGTTGATCACGGTAACCGCTCACTGGAAGATGACGCCCTGATCGAACGCCTGCGGGATTCACAGATGGTGCTGACGGTGTGTCCGCTGTCAAACCTGAAACTGCAGGTGGTCAAAGACCTGACTGATCACCCGATTCCCACCATGCTGCAAGCAGGTCTGAAAGCGACCATTAACTCCGATGATCCGGCTTATTTTGGCGGCTATATGAATGAAAACCTGATACAGCTGCAGCAGGCGGTGGGCTTAAGTGCCGACGATATCATCACCCTGACCCGAAACAGTATCGAAGGCAGCTGGGCGGAAGAGACCCGTAAGAAGGAGCTGTTGGCAGAACTGGATCGTGTGGTGGCTGAGTTCAGCTAACCGATCAACGGCAAGTTTGGCATATTAAAAAAGTTCAGCGCATTAAAAAGGGCTGGCGGATAAACTGCTTTGCAGTGTATTCGGCAGCCCTTTCTCTTTTGCCTGAAGACTTTGGGTGATAACACGCTGTCTGAGATTGAGGTTTTGATCCGGGTTTGTTCTGAGCCTGTTCTTTCTTACCATCATTCTTTTGCTTGTCATCATTCGCTTAGTCATCATTTTAGCCGTTTTCATCACATCACCTTTCCGCGCAGAGATTTAATCTGTCCTCTCTGGTTTTTCTTATCCATCCGTTTCTTCTGAGAGTTGCGGCTGGGTTTGGTTGGGCGTCGGGTTTTCTGAACCTTGGTCGCATCCAGAATCAGCGTCTTGAGTCGCTGCAACGCATCTTCCCGGTTCTTTTCCTGAGTGCGGAACTGCTGCGCTTTAATCACCAGCACACCTTCTTTGCTGATGCGGCTGTCTTTCAGCGCCAGCAAGCGTTCTTTGTAGAACTCCGGCAGACTGGAAGTGGCAATATCAAATCGCAGGTGAATCGCCGATGACACCTTGTTCACATTCTGACCACCAGCGCCCTGCGCCCGTATGGCCTGCAGTTCCAGCTCCTCATCAGGAATGGAAACAGCGTTAGATATCTGTAGCACGTAGGGTACTCCTTATTACTTAATTAAAAATCATCTCCACAGTGTTGTAGGAAAACCTGAGTTCTAGGAAAACCTGACTGCAGAGAGTCAGTGTTGCCTCTGCACCTATCAAAAGTTATTCAATAAGGCCGAGCGCTGCGTAAGATACGCCCTATAAACGACAAGTCAATTCGTATCGGAAAAGAAATTGACGGACATCGCCAATCAACAGCGCCTAAAGCCCTGCATCAGGGTCCGGTATCGCCCGCTTGCGGATATCCATCCACAAGGCGATCAGAAACCAGGCCGTCAGAAAAATCGCCAACACTTCGGGCGTTTCAGCAACATACATCACCTCTTCACTCAGCAGTGCCGTAGCAGCAATCAGTAACAGGTAGTAAGGTAGATTGATCAGGCCGGAAAGCCAGACGACTTTGAACGGGTGACGGTTTGCGCCCTGGGCAAACATATAGAATGCCAGCGCATTGGTGTGCAACATCGCCAGCAACAGATTGCGCAAAGAGTATCCTTTGCGCCCCGTAGAATCAGGATCGCCCCAGACTCGACCTAAGCCATAGTTGATACAGGAACCCAGGGTTGCTGCGGATACCATCATCAGGGTCAGCCAAAGCATGTCGTTAAAGTCAGGGTCAGAAAGTACAACAATCACCACCGCGAAGAACTGACCGGGAAAGTAAAAACCAACATAGATAATCGACTCCGCCAGAATAATCAGCAACAGTAACCAGCTCTGACTATCCCCAAGATTCGACTTCAACTGCTCAAGGATCGCTTCACCGGGAGGAATCCAACCCAGACTGACCAGCAGTGTCAGCAGACTGAAGGCGATAATGGCAGAAAGAGGTAATAGTGAGTAATAACGCATAGGGTTCTCCGGCTTCTGCCTGCACTACGGCAGAAACCGGAAAAAGGTTCACTCCGACAGATCGCCGGAGTGATGGTGCTTTTCTTTTCGGGAGCTTTTCTTTCCAGGTACTTTTCTTTTCGGGCTCGCTATCTCAGGAGTCTTCGTTCTTTAAAGCAGCCCGATTATTAATAGGACTTCAGTCGTTCTGATACCGGTACTGGTCAATCACGGTATCCATGCCCGCAATGATCATCTCGGAAAGATCACAGACTTTATGGTAAAGCTCTTCTGCCCTCGCCTGATCACCGGACTCTTTCGCCTTAACAATCTGTTTAATTAATTCATGCATCTCGACATGCGGGTCTTCAATCGCTTTCAGATCCGAATGATGGCTACAGAACTCATGCCCTTCACCGTAGTACCATTGGCCAAAATCACAGTCATGGGCCGATACCGCCTGTTCCATTGAAATACTGCCCGCGCCATCAAGGAAGGTACGCAGACGCATTTTCCAGGCCTGGTGAGCACTACGGGCAACCGCCAGCTCAGTCGCCGGGTCTTTACTGACCCTAAAGCGACGCACAATAGACATCAGACTGGTCAGCTCTGTCCCCATAGAAGATGAGCCCTGCATAATACGGCCAGCCCCCCGGGCGGTTTCATCAGCCCCTTCGGCAATATCAACCACACTACGGTTGATATCATCAGACACCTGACTCTGTTCTTCTGCCGCACTGGCGATCTGATACACCGTATCGTTAATCTGCTGCATACCGTCGGTAATCGCCTGCAATGCATCACCGGAGGCATTGGCAACCTCGACTAACTCATGAACATGTTCCTGGCTGTGGTTAATCACGTCTGTGGTGTCTTTCGTGACCTTGAGCAGGTCAGTGATCATATCGTTGATCTGACCGGTGGCTTCCTGCGTGCGCTGCGCCAGAGAACGGACTTCATCAGCGACAACCGCAAAACCTCTGCCCTGTTCACCGGCACGGGCAGCCTCAATCGCGGCATTCAGCGCCAACAGATTGGTTTGCTCAGCAATACCATGGATCACATCCAGAATGGTGTGAATCTCTGAGGTTTGTTCATTAACCCGATTGATCATATCAACGGTCGAGCCCACATTTTCAGCCATCACATGGATCGTACGAATACTGTCCTGCACAGTGCTGTAGCTGACACGGGAGCGCTCGCTGGCTTCCTGAGTAAAGGTTGAAGTGCTGGCGGCGTGCTGAGCCACCTCTTGCGCTGTAGCGGTCATCTCATTAACGGCAGTGGCTACCTCGCTGGTGCTCGCCTGTTGTTTACGGGTCAGCCCGATAGAGCGTTCGGTGATATCAAACAGCTCAGAACCGGAGCTGGAAACACTGGCAACGGACTTCATCAGAGACTTCACCAGCAACTCAATATTGTCGATAAAGCGGTTAATCGAGTGTGCGATATCCGCCAGTTCGTGATGACCATCCACTTTAATTTTCTGAGTCAGATCACCATCACCCTGAGAGATATTGTCCACGGCGATGCGCATGACTTTCAACGGTTGGGTAATACTGCGGGTAATCACTACAGCCAGAATCAGTCCCAGCACGATAAAAGCGATCGCGACCAGTACAGAATCCATAAAAGAGCGATCCAGCATCGCCAGATAGCTGTCCCGATTCATCGCAACCTGAACCACGGCGGCAGGCTGACCGGAAAAATCTTTCAAAACGCGGGCATACACCGCCAGATGACGCCCATTGACATCCAGCTGAGAGAAAACACTTTCTCCGGCAACAACTCTCTGCAACTGTTCTGCAGACAGTAAACGGCTATTACCCTGCAGTGTTGATACATAAGGCTCCAGTTGATTGCCTTTTGGACGGGATACCACAAAATCAGCCCCCGTACCTTCTTTGGCCTGTTCAAAAAAGAAAGCCCCCAGAGAGAAACCAAACTCGACGGAACCCCAATGGCGCCCTTCGACAAACACAGGGGCCAGACCACGAATCCCTAACCCTGCGACGCCTTTCTCGATACCACTAACAGGCTTACGGTCCTGGTTGGTAATCACCACTGTTTCACGGAAACCGGACAGGTCATCACCAAACTTTTCAGTCTTATGCACCCTGAAATAGGAGGTCGCAGGAGGCTCATGGAATTGAAACTGACGGAGTCCGAACGCTTCTTTCAGCTGCTTAAAAGCCGGAAGCGTGCTCTTCTGCAGAGCCGTCCGATCTCCTGAAGCAAGATAGGATTTGAGTTCCGGCTGATTAGACACATAAGTGGCTAAAGCTGATGCCAGACGCTTCTCACCTTCCACTTTATCTTCCAGCTGACTAAAGAGGCTGACCAGCTCCCGCCGCTCAGCCTCTTCAATAATCAACTTCATATCCGCCAGAAGCAGAGGGATCACGATGCCGCAAACCAACAGCATAAAAAGACCAAACCCCAATACCAAGCGTGCTCTAATCCTTAAACGACCAAACATATCCCACCTCTGAGCAAGACCCATGATTACCAAAAGTTATAATCTAATACCTGCCTATTCTATGCTTTCATAGCAACAACACAATGTTACATTTAAAAAAACTGATAAAGGACAGATTAAAGTAGCAAAAACAGGAGGATATGGAGTAAAAGATCGAAAAGATCGAAAAGATCGAAAAGATCGAAAAGATCGAAAAGATCGGCAGTATCAGGGTTGTTTCAGGGGGTTCAACAAGCCATTCAATCCGTGAATATGCAGCTCTAACATTAGCGCCAGAAGTTTACCCAACTCACCTTTGGGAAAGCCCTGTTTGCTGAACCACAGCAGATAAGGCTCAGGCAGATCTGCCAGAATACGCCCCTGATACTTGCCAAAAGGCATCTTCATACGGGCAAGTTTCAACAGGTCATCCTGATCAAAGTTCAGCTCGGGCATCATGTGTTATCGGTTCCGGTGGGCTAGGGATTGATAAAATCCACATCATACGGGGAATCACCCGGTTTCTGAACCGCCACAAATAAGCTGTCCTGCCAGCCAATACCGGTTTAATGAAGGGCAACCGAATCAGAAATCTCTTCTGATGTTTCCGGCACACGGTGAAGCTGTGGTCTTTTATCCTGCCAGGGCCGAGCCCGCTCCAACTGAGCCGCTAAGGCAAACAACACGCTATCATGGCCTTTTGCAGCCATAAAATGAGCACCGTAAGGCAACCCCTTATCGCTCCAGTAAAGCGGTACCGACATAGCCGGCTGCCCCGTTGCATTCGCAATAGCCGTGAAGGGGGCCATCTTAAGGTTCTGAATAACCGCCTGATCCAGTACCGAATTCCCCATCACTTTACTTGCCAGCCCCGTGCGAATCAGTAGTTGTAATACCCATTTTTCCGGTCCTTTTGGCTCCAGTGCTTCGCTGGTCTGAAGTTCACGGCCCACCGTAGGGGTCAGAATCAGGTCATAGTGTTTATGCATATCCGCCATTTTCTGACGGGCATCCTGCAGCACCATTTCCGCCCAAGACAAACGCTCTGCCGTGACGCCACACCCGGCCATCGCAAGAAAGCGCGTTCCCGGTTCAATGGCTAACTCTTTTTCCGGTATACCCAGGCTGGCCGACATCATGGCCAGATCCTTGTGGGTATAAAACAGCAGGATCGTCAGAAACGCCCGCATCAGCAATTTCCCGTCAAAATTCCATTGCGCGGCTTCAACCTGATGTCCCAAAGACTGGCACAGAGCCGCCGCATCATCAGCGGCATTAATGCAATCCTGATCAACCGATGTACCGATAGGCGACTCGGTAATCAGGGCGATGCTGAGCGACTTAGGGGGCAAGTACAAGCTGGCCAGATAGCTGCCATGTACCGGGCTGGAAGCATGAGATGCCATGCCGGGAGCAACGCGTCCGGTCGTCATATCCAGATAAACCGCACTGTCCCGAACCGAGCGCGTTGTAACATGGCTGACCACAGCCCCGCCCCAGGCTTTGGACATATCCTCAAACCGGTTAATGGCACTACTGGGTTTAAAACCGAAAACACCGCAATAGGATGCCGGTACACGAATAGAACCACCGCCATCACTGGAATAAGCCATGGGAATAACCCCCGTGGCTACAGCAACACTGCTGCCACCGCTGGAACCACCAGAGTTGTATGTCTTATCCCAGGGATTAAGGGTTTCACCAAAGGCATCAGAAACACACAAGGGTTTGGTGCCCAGTTCAGAGGTGGTGGTTTTGCCAAAAGTGATCAGACCACTGGCATGAAGCAAACGGGCCATGGATGAGTCTGAACCGGAAACAAATCCTCGCATCGCTTCACAGCCATTGCTCATCGGCATTCCCTTAACCGGTAACATCAGATCCTTCACCAAAAAAGGCACGCCAGCAAAAATTGCCTGTTTACTCAGCTCGTTGATTAAGGCGTTTGGTCGATCCGGCGCAAGGTGCGTCAGGATATTGAATTCGTCATGAATCCGGCCAGCGGCCTGAGTGGCAACCTGAAGAAGCTCGGCAGGTGAAACCTCACCATTGCGCACCAGGTCAGCAAGACCCAGAGCATCCAGTGCCGCGTATTCGGTAAAATTCATAGAGGAGACATCCTTGTTTATGCAACCTCTGGCAGTCTCGAAAATCAGTTTCCAAACCAGCGGCTGACGATCCTTGTCAGTATGATTAAACAGCAATCCAAACGTCTGATTCCTGCTTAGCGGGGCATAATAACCCTTTATAAACTCATGATAAAAACCTACTTAAATACTTGTTAGCTGCTGCCTGTGCAGCACGAATAAAGCCGTGCAAAACCTACAGGCAAAAAAAACGGCAGCCATGGCTGCCGTTTTTTCGGTTGCTAAACCCATTCCGGTTTCAGCAAATTCTGACGCAACAGTTTAAGCGTCCTGCGTCAGTTTTTCCTCAGCTTTATCCAGCTGAAGTGTCGCCAGAGTACGCTGACGAACCTCTTTCAGCAGTTCAGGATTATCGGCCAGAGTGAAACCATAAGATGGCACCATCTCTTTGATCTTATCCTGCCAGCCGTCAGAGGCCAGACGGTCTTTGAAGCACTTCTCAATAATACCAATCATAGTATTCACAGAAGTGGATGCACCCGGAGAAGCCCCCAGAAGTGCTGCCAGAGAGCCATCAGCAGTCGTAATCGCTTCAGTACCGAACTCAAGCTTGCCTTTGCCCTGCTCATCTTTCTTGATGATCTGAACACGCTGGCCAGCCATTGCCAGTTCCCAGTCATCATCCTGAGCTTCAGGGAAGAAGTTACGCAGAGAATCACAACGCGCGCTATGCGACTGGCGCACTTCACTGATCAGGTACTTGGTCAGATCCATGTTGTTCACGCCTACAGACATCATCGGCATCAGGTTATCCGGACGAATCGTGCTGACCAGATCAAACAGAGAACCCTGTTTCAGGAACTTAGTGGTAAAACCAGCAAAAGGACCGAACAGCAGAGCTTTCTCACCATTGATCACACGGGTATCCAGGTGCGGTACTGACATAGGCGGCGCACCAATCGGAGCCATGCCATAAACTTTGGCCATGTGCTGTTCAACAATCTCAGGCTTCTTACAAACCAGCCACATACCACTAACCGGGAAACCACCGTAGCCTTTACCTTCTTTAACACCGGATTTCTGTAGCAGCGGCAGAGAGCCACCACCGGCACCCAAAAAGACGAAACCGGCATTAACGGTCACAGATTTGCCATTTTTATCCTTTAAAGTGACATCCCAACGGCCATCTTTGGTTTTTTCCAGATCCTGCACATTGTGGCTCAGCAGCAGCTCAAAGCCGTCCTGCTTCTGCAGGTGATCAACCATGTTGCGGGCAACGGAACCAAAGTCAACATCGGAGCCGTAACGTACACGGGTCGCTGCAACTTTTTCGGAAGGGTCACGATTCATCATGACCAGAGGCATCCACTGACGGATAACGTCATGATCCTCTGAATATTCCATGTCCACGAAAGACTGTGACTTGCTCAGGGTCTGATAACGGGTGCGCAAAAACTCAACATTTTTCTCGCCCCAGACAAAGCTGCAGTGAGGTGCAGGATTGATAAACTTTTCCGGGGAAGGAAGTGCCTTCTGCTCCACAAGATAGGACCAGAATTGCAGGCTGACCTCAAAGGCCGAGTTAATGGTGAAGGCTTTGGTAGTATTTACGCTGCCGTCAGCTTGCTGAGGGGTATAGTTCAGCTCGCAGTATGCGGCGTGGCCAGTACCAGCGTTGTTCCAGCCGTCGGTACTTTCGTGCGCCACATGGTCAAGGCGCTCTACCATAATCAGGTTAATGGAGGGATCCAGCTGCTTCAGCAGCATGCCCAGGGTCGTGCTCATCGCACCGGCCCCTACTAGCAACACATCTGCAGTTTTTGCGGTCATAGAGCTTTGCCATTCGTCATATTGTTGGGATTGAACCGACACCAGAAATCAGCTTTTGGCTTCTCGCCCGCATGCAAAGCATGTCAGGCAGAGTCTCTGGATATCCCTTTTTAGTTATAATCTGGGGTACGCGCCAACCATCTACAGGATCAGATAATTGATGCGACATTTTGTCTACAATACCCCTTGGATGGCGCAGAATTATACGGATTCTGACTGAAAAGTCTTGAGCTAAAACCGCTAAATAACTTATCAATTGGGCGAATATTACCTCTAAAGTCGTAGCAATCAGCCCTTGTATTCAGCGGACACCATCCTTTCGGCAAACTGATCCCTGTATTGGATCTTTTTGCCATGCAGCATTATTAGCTGCAACGCACAAAAAAGATAGTCTCTTTCCCTGAACAACCTTTACAACCTCTACGGTCAAACTCAAAATACAGATCTTAGGCCTGCACTTCAGCACATTGATCAGCTATTTATCCTGCGGTACAGCCCCCAAAACGCTTTTCTCCCTACAAGGACCCGATTATGTCTTTTGAAAGCGCCCTGACGTTTTTTATCGCTATCTTTATCTTTGGTATCACACCCGGTCCGGGCGTATTTGCCATTCTTGCCCGGGGCATGATGTTTGGCACCCGCAGCTGTTTACCCTTATCGGTAGGCATGATCGCCAGCGATATTGTCTATCTGGTGCTCGCCTGTCTGGGTCTGGCCGCCGTTGCAGAACATTGGGGCGGCTTGTTTACCGTTATCCGTTATGCCGGCGCCGCTTATCTGCTTTATCTGGGCTATAAAATGTTCACCAGCAAACCGGATCTGAGCCAACAGGGTAATGGGGGCAGCGAGCAGGGCATCGTTGCAGGCTTTATTCAGGGCTTTCTGATCTCTGCCTCTAACCCTAAAGTGATCCTCTTCTATATCGCCTTTCTGCCCACCTTTATGGATCTGACGGTATTGACGGCCCGGGATATCGGACTGGCCGCCGTGCTGACTTTCTTCGCCCTGCTGGCAGGCCTGATGCTGATTGCCGCCTTCGCCGCCTGGGCCAGTAAGATGCTACGCTCCGAACGCTCGGTAAACCGCCTGAACAAAAGCGCCGGTAGCATTATGATGAGTGCCGGTGCGTATCTGGCACTGAAGGGCTAAAGCACATTTAACCTTTAGAATCGCTTCAAAGAAAAAGGGGCGGATGCTTTTAAAAGCATCCGCCCCTTTTTGGTGTTTTGTCTGAGCCTTACCTTCAGATTATATCTTGTGCGTCGACAGCATCATCAAGACTGCTTAAGACTACCTGCTTCAACAACTTGTCGATCCGCATATTGATCTTAAACGGAGGAATTGCTGCACCTTCTTGCTTCTCGAAATAAGCCTTAGCTTTGCCCTTATCAACCGTTTCCTTTAGCGCATCAAAGCGGCCAAAGTTGTTCAGATTTTTCTCGTTAACCTGATCAGCGATTAAGGCGATCAACTTGGTTTTGTCTAAACCAAGAGCATTAACGACTGCGTTGAGTTGGGCATTTTCGGCATTGTCTTTGTAGTCATTGATGTAGTCTCGGAAACTATGCCCTTCGACTAACTGAGCATCGCCGCGCTGTAGATCATGCAGAAATAATTTAGCGTACTTCTGCTCAACCTGGGTAAGAGATGAGAAGGATTTGTGTAACTCATTAAGCGTATGCTCTATGCCAGCCTGATCTTGATCCTGCTTCAGTTCTTTGAGGAATTTTTCAAAACGACTGTTCATATAGTCAGCATCGATTTTCCCAGTATCGATTTCTGTCAGATGACCGCTGATATCAAAAGGCACTTCGCCACCGCCAGAACCACTGCCACCACCTTGCCCTGCCAGCTCTTTGTAACGAAGCACTAGGCTTAAGTAGGTTTGCTCATCAACCCCCAGCTTAACCTCGTATTTTTCATCATTCTCACCAAATAGGTACGTCAGTTCATCCCAATGAAAACCCTGAACCTTGGCTGCTTCCAGGTGCTGGTTAAAGGTTTTAAATAGGCTTGCAAACTTAGCGCAGGCATCTGGATCTTCGGGCAATTTTTCAAAGCTTTGTACGCCTGCATTGGTAAACAGCTCGGTAATATCAGCTACCAATACATTCATGGCTTCGAGATTGCTTTCAAGGCGATCAACAAACAAGCCTATGGGTCTGTCTCCTGAATAGAGCTTCACCGCATCGCTAATATGCTGCTCCATCGTATTCGGATAGCGATAGTAACGAATGGTGCCATGGGGTTTGTCGGGGCCGAACAAACGATTGGTGCGAGAAAAGGCCTGGATAATATTTTGATATTTAATCACCTTGTCTAAGTACAGGGTGTTAAGCCACTTAGAGTCAAAACCAGTGAGCATCTGATCGACCACAATCAATAAATCCAGCTGCTTTTCAGGCTCAGTATGAATGCGCTCATAGGGTTTTTTATGAGCAAGGCGAGCGGCTAAATCTTTTTTAAAAGCGGCATGGCGGGCAAAGTCAAAATCCTGACCGTAGCGCTTATTGTAGTCAGCCATGATCTCTTCTAAGCCATCCTCTTTGAATATAGGGCCACGATCACCACCGCCATCATTGTCAATATTGGGATCAAACAGTGCAGAAACCTTTAACTCAGGCTTAGCAGCTTTCAAACGGCGGTAATAATCGATGGCTTCGGCAATGCTGTTTGTCGCTAAGATAGCGTGAAATTTGTTACCTTGGCTCAGTACATCCCATTCCCCCAGAATATCCTCAACCACTTTTTCCTGATGTTCGGCGGTTAAGTATTGGGATTTGGGCAGATAGTCTTCTATGCCTTTAACAAACTTGCCGGTTGCGTCCTTGTAGCCAGCCATCGGCACATCATTCATAAATTGGTTAAATTTTCTCTTCTTAGCCGGGTCTGCCATAGCATCAGCCACTGAGTCTGCTTTGGCTTGCTGTAGGGCAACCTCTTGGCGAATGTCTTTATCCTTAAATGTGCTGACTTTGTAAGGGTCAAAGCCCAAAACATTGCCGTCACGTATGCCATCGGCAATGCTGTAGCGGTGCAACTCGTTACCAAATACTGTCGCGGTGGTATTACCGCTTTTTTCGTTTTCTTCCTGAATCGGTGTACCGGTAAAGCCAAAAAACAGAGCGCGAGGAAAGGTGCGTTTAATAACAATCAGCATATCGCCAAAGGTAGAGCGGTGCGCTTCATCAATAATAAATACCAGGCGCTTTTCTCGGATTTTTTCAATATCAGCAGAGTTTGTTGCCGTGCCTTCATCATCCACTTCTTCAAAGATATTACTCATTTTTTGAATAGAGCTAACAATGAGGGTATCGGCTGGGGACGTGCTTTTTAACTTGGTAATGAGCACATGGGTATTTTCTGTTTTCTGCACCTCTTCACCATCACCGGCAAAATTGTTGTACTCTGCCAGCGACTGGGTGCCCAGCTCGATACGATCCATTAAAAAAATAACTTTATCGGCATCTTTGGATTGGGCAATCAGCTGCGCCGATTTAAAACTGGTCATGGTTTTACCGGAGCCAGTGGTATGCCACACGTAGCCCCCCAAACGATCAGCGTTATTGGCTAAGCTGCCCAGTTGCTGCCAGTTGGTTTTGGCCACCTTATCGGAGATCGCATTGGCGGCGTAATACTGATAACTACGCATCACCTTCAGCACGCCATCGGTATCATCGGCTACGGTATAAAAACCAATCAGCTGATGCGCCATTGGGATAGAGAGCAGCGTAGAAGCGATATCTTTCCAGTGGTTCATGGGCTCATTGTTAAAATCAGCCCAGTTGAATTGGTAATCGGGGTTAAATTTACCGTCTAAGCCAGGGTTGGCAAAGTATTTGGCCTCGTTAGGCTCCATCGCTACAAAGACTTGTATTAGCGAGAACAGACCACTAAAAATGCCTTCTTTGCTGTACTTCTCAATTTGGTTAACCGCCTGACTGACTGGAATGCCGCTGCGCTTTAGCTCGATATGAATGACCGGCATACCGTTAATGAGTAGCAGCACATCGCCCCGACGGTCATTACGCAGCGGACTGCCACGTTCAAACTTAGGCTGCTGCACAATTTGGTAGCGGCTTTGGCCTGCGGCAATCTCCTGACGGTCGTAGATTTTCAGGCTGACTTCTTTACCAACATGCAAGGTATCGGCAGGGTTGTCGCGCTTGATGGCGACAGTTTTACCGTTAATCAAACCATTGAGCTTAAGCGGGGTTTTAAGCTCTTTGATTTGCTCAATGATCTGCTGCATTTCCGTATCGGTTAGCGGAACATCGTTTAACCGGTCTTGCTGGCGATTGTTTTCAAATAAAATATTTGCCCAGTTTTGCAGCAACTCAGCTTCGGTTTTATGTTTGAGAACCTCTGATTCCCACCCCTTGTGGGTCAGCACCTCGATAAAAGCCTGCTCAAACTGTGCTTCGGTTTTAAAGGTGGTCATACACGATCCTTGTTATACAAACATTTTGCTCAAACAGGCCTGCTTGATGTTATTGAGTTTAATGATTTGTTGTTGGTGTTGGTTGATTAGGGTGTCGAGCTTTTGGAAGTAATTTCCAATTTTAGTTTGTTCTCTATATTCAGGAACATAAATGATTAATTTAATAAGATTTGTCACCGAAAGCCCAGGCTGTGCAGACTGCCCAGAATATTGACCAAGATTCATTGTTCCTAACTTGTAAAAAAGAAAAAGTGTATCGCAGTCTTTATTTGCTTGGACGGCAATAGCATGCTCTGTAAAAAATGCTTTACCATGCGACAGATTCATGTTTCCGCAAAGTGCTCCTTGTCTACCAATTAAGGCATAGGTGCCTTCGTGGTTATATTCTGAGCAAAAACCACGCAAACCATTACCTCCATATACAGGGTAGGCTCCATTTTTTTTGATATCTTCCGCTTTTAAAAACTTCCCACTCTGAAAGTTTGAACAAGCACTAGCTAAATCAGTTTCTCTCCACGCCCCACTAAACCCTTCAAAGCGTACTTCTGGAATGGTTTCACCTTGCTTGGGAAACATCTTTACCAGCATAGCTTTTTTAAGGTTACTGAGCTTGTCATGCTTTTGTTGGTGTTGGTTGATTAGACTATCGAGCTTTTGGAAAGTGTTGCCGATAGCGGTTTGTTCTGTTTTTTCAATTGGTATTGAAATTGAAAACTTTGAAACGCTTGCTTTCGTTAACTGAGGCTGCGCGCTTCCAAAACTAATTCCCTCTATTTTCTTTTTGCCTTTAGGTGATTTTAAGTATTGAGAGATAACACTTGGTGCTATGTGGCTTTTAACCCTTAAAATCAACATGCCCGAGTTTATTCTTGCAAAAGGAACTTCTTTAGTAACATCTTCGTTGTACCAAGCGATATGTCCTATAGAGCCTCGGGAAGTTAAAATAATATCGCCAACAAATAATTTACCATTACCTAAACTACCTGACTTTTCTTTGGTTATATACTGCCTTGTATCAAATTTGAATCCATTTTTGGTCACATTGGATGCACTCAAGAACAATGTATGCCCTTGTTCTTTTAGATCCTCTCCATTCGGATAGTTGTGACCGCGGTCTCCATCAAGCACATCAGAAATCTCCTCTAAAGAAAAAGAATTCCACTCCCCACTAAACCCTTTAAACCGAATCTCAGGCACTCTCTTTTCCGTACTCATCTTATTCGCCCTTCAACAAATGAGTGAGTTCAGCCAAGCCTTGCATATCAAACTCGTTACCCGTGAGTTCGCCCATCATATTGGCCAGTTCCTGCTCGGTGCTTTTTATCTCTGTGGCTACCTGTGAATAGGTCACAGCGTATTTATCGGCTAAGGCTTGCACTTGACTGGTTAGCTGGTTAATCACGGCGCTTGGCATAGCGGCCAACTCTGCACTTAATGGGGCAATCCATTTAAGGTTCAGTAAGTGATTCACCTGATCGTCGGTTAAACCTTCGATGGTGGTTTTGGTTTTTAGGTGCAGGGCGGTTTGTGCCTCTTTAACCGTTTTTTTCAGTTTTTTCTCTTCATCAATTAATTTGCTGGTGCGGATTATTTTCGCCTCATAGCTGTCTTCAGCAAATGGGGTCTTAGAGTCTTTTTGTTCTTTTAGGAAGGCCTTGGCTGCCTTGGCGACTTCGGCATTTGCAAAGCCATCTTTGCTTTCTTTTACGGTGTCCTGTTCTTTGTCTTCTTCGCTCAGGGACTCCAGAATTTCTTCATATAGGCTGGCAATCTCTGTTAAGCGGGTCTCCTGCTTAGCCAGTGCGGCCAGGTCATCACTCAAGTAGGTTTTCTGTACCAAATCAAAGGGCATGATGTGCCCTTTCCAGCCCTCTTGTACCTCAGTCTCTTTGCCTTTGACCTTTTTAATCACAAGGTTAGGATCAACCTGTTTGGTGGCAGCAAAGCCTTCGGTTTGCATCATTTCCAAATCAGCTTTAATGACTTGCCACTGGTCATTGAGATATTGGTAGGCCTGATATTTGTCGATTAGGGCAATACCACTTAAACGAGTAAAGAGGTTGGCGCTCAGCTCGGCCTCTTGCTGATTACGCTTAACGCTTTCCCAGTTTTGAATAAGCTGTTCTTTTAGCTGCTCATCAAACCCGGAAAGGGCTTGGTTGTAGTCAGCAATAAACTTAACCACTTGTGGGTGACTGCTAATGGTGGCGTTTACGGCATCTTTGCTGATCGCAAGCTCACTGTAGGCGGCAGACTTTGGCGTAAACAGGGCGTTGTGCAGTTCTGGTATTGCTTGCCAGAACTGATCCAGCTGAGCAATTTCACTATTGGGAATACCACCCAACATAGTGGCGTGCAGATCCCAGCTTTCGGCAGCGGCTGAGGAATCCACATAACGTGAAATATTCAGGTTATAGCCATTTTTCCTTAAGGTCTGTTTGCATACACACTTTGAGAATTTATCGATGCTTTCACGGTTTATCACAGCATCAACAATACGCTTGATATCACTGGCTTGCAGTTTGTTGTTTTTGCCTTCTTTGGTGAAGTGCTTGGAGGCGTCAACAATCAGCACATCGGTATTTTGACGTTTTTGCTTGAGTATCAGAATCACGGTGGGAATCCCGGTGCCAAAGAAGATATTACCGGGTAAGCCAATAATGGCATCAATGTGGTTCTGCTCAATCAGTTGTTTACGAATTTCACCTTCTTCACCACCCCGGAACAGCACCCCATGAGGCAGAACAATCGCCATAATGCCGTCGGGTTTTAGGTGGTAAAGATCATGCAGCAAAAAGGCGAAGTCCGCTTTGGTTTTCGGGGCCAGGCCAAAACGTGAATAACGAGGGTCGTTGTCTTTATGGCTTGGCTCCCATTGCTGAGAGTACGGCGGATTAGAGACAACCGCATCTACATACAAGGCATGGTAGGTGCCTTGTGGGTCGCTATCATCGAAATAGGGCCAATCATCCTCAAGGGTATCGCCGTTACGGGTTTTAATGTTGCTGGCTTTAATACCGCGCATGATGAGGTTCATACGTGTGAGGTTGTAGGTGTTGGCTTTTAGCTCCTGAGCATAATAGGTAATGCTGTCTTTGCTCTTTGCGTATTTTTCGACCGCCTCACCAATATTGATAAGCAATGAACCAGAGCCGGATGTAGGGTCGTAAATCTCGATGGTGTCTTTGTGTTTTAGCTCATGGGCAATAATGTGCGACATGAGTACAGAGACTTCATGGGGGGTATAAAACTCACCGGCTTTTTTACCGGCATTGGCGGCAAACTTTTCAATCAGGTACTCGTAAATGTAACCCAGTACGTCATAGCCTTGCTGGCCATTCATGGGAATGCTTTTAATCAGGTGAAGCAAGTCACTAATGGCCTTGGTACGTTTGCCTGCACTTTCACCAAGCTTACTTAGGCCGGTCTCCAGTGTGACAAAAATCCCTTCAAACAGTTTTTTGTAGTTAGGGGAAATCAATCGGCTAAAGGCTGATAGCGCGTCACGCACGTTGGATTCGTCAAAGTCGGACGTTGGATCAATCCAAGTGGAAAAAAGATTATCGTAGGCGATGAAGTAGCCTAAATTCTCCTGTACGTATTCGACGGTATCGGTGTCATCTTCGTTGAGTGCCTGAATTTCCTCTGCTGTCATACCTTCTTTGGTGACAAACTGCACCAGTTGGTCGCTGAGGTATTTATAAAAAATAAAGCCCAGGATGTAGTCTTTGTATTCGTTCGCTTCAATTTTAGAGCGCATCTGGTTAGCGGATTCCCAGATTTTGGCCGCTAGTTGTTGCTTATTCATTACCGAAATATCCCTAAGACTTATCGCTTGTTTGAGCAAAGATAAACTGAGTCATGTTCAAAATCTTATTGTACAGCAGATAGATACGCTTCTCGTATGATCATGAAAAATTCAGACGAAAATCCACTCTAACAAAAAAAGGGGCGGATGCTTTTGAAAGCATCCGCCCCTTTTTTATGGTTTGCTTGTGTTAAACCGGCAAACGCACTGATAACTGCAAGCCGCCCTCAGGATGATTCTCTGCTGTCAGGATGCCACCAAGGCGCTCTACCGCCCGGCGGGCGATGCTCATACCCAGGCCGTAACCATCACCGTGACCACCGGTGCCTCTGACAAAGGGGGTGAAGAGTTCCTTAAGCAGATCATCACTGATACCTTCACCATGATCCCGCAGCCGGATCAGCAGCTCACCGCCTTGCTTACGGGCAGTCAACTCCAGCAAGCTATCTTCCGGGGTGTATTTTAGGGCATTGCCGATACCGTTCCTGAGTGCTCGGGCCAGCAGGTCACGGTTAAGGGACAGGTGCAGGGTTTCCGGGTCAATCTGCATCTTTACCGGACGATCGGGCTGGCTGAATCGAAGATCACTGATCAGCTCGTCAAAAAGCTCTTTTATTGAGAAGCGCTCCCCTGCTTTCTGCGCACTTTCGAGGCGACTGAAAGAGAGAATCTCAGCGATCAGTCCATCAAGACGTTCGCATTCCCGGTTAATACGGGCTGCCAGCGTACTGTCTTCGCCCAACTGCTGCTCTGCAAGCCCGGCACTGACCTGAAGCCGGGCCATAGGTGCGCGTAGTTCATGGGAAACATCCTGCAACAGGCGCTGCTGGCTTTGGAGGGTACGCTCAACATAGTCGGCCATCTGATCAAACTCTCGGGTCAGTTCACCCAGCTCATCCCGTCGCTGGCTGAGCTTGCGGGAGGCACGGGTGCTGAGGTCGCCCTGATGGTAGATCTGCTTAACGTGTTGACTCAACTGTCGGATGGGCCGAACAAGGACAACGCTGAGAATCAGTGCAGAAAGAGCCGCCACCGCCAGCACCAGTACCATCTGGACAGAGAACAGGAAACCGGCAAAACGCGCTTTGTGCTTCATCGGTGGCGGAACTTCGGTCAGCAAAAGGTATTGTCGGCCGGACTCAGATCTGAGCTGGAATGCCAGAGCATCTGATGGTGGTCGTCTAAGATGGCCTGTAACCTGGGCTCCTAAGCGCTCTGTTTTCGGGTCGACTTCATAAAGCCATACCGGTGGACGGGAGACACGACGACGATCAAAGGCTTCAGGATCACGGCGGCGCTCACGACTTTCATAGCGGTTTATCGGCAACACCCAAAGCGGTGGCTCCGGCGGGCCATTATCAAACAGGTTCCAGTAGCTTTTGTCTTCGATACTCTTTTGCGAACCTTCATAACGCTCGATCAGCTCCAGAGCCTGGTCTTTAAACTGAGAGCGGATCAGGTGCCGCCAGCGCTCCTGATCATCACTGTTAGCGATCACCAGAAAGACACTGGCCATCGCCGCAGCGCTTACCAGCCAGATCGTTAGAAAGATCTTCCAGAAGAGTGAATTCAGTCGCTTCATGGTCTTCAGGCCTGATCCGTAAAGACAAAAATATAGCCCTGTCCGCGAACGGTTTTGATCATCTCTATCGCTTCGCCATCAGCCCGCTCAAAGTGAGCGGCCAGTTTCTGACGAACACGGCTGACATGAACATCAATCGCCCGATCATAAGCAGTTAACTCACGGTGCAATACCCAGCGGGTTAGCTGCTCTTTGCTGAGTACCTGCCCCGCATGCTGCATCAGATAAGCGAGCACATTAAACTCTGCGCTGGTCAGCTCCAGAACCTGATCACCAACACGGGCATCTCGGGTTCCGGGATTCAGACTTAATGCTCCGATCACCAATGGCTGATCCGGTAAGCGTCCTTCGACGGGTGTCTGAGGCGATATACGACGAAGCACCGCACGAATACGGGCCAACAGTTCCCTTGGATTACAGGGCTTACCCAGATAATCATCCGCCCCCATCTCCAGCCCCAGAATACGATCGATCTCATCACCACGGCCAGTCAGCATAATCACCGGCAGAGTATGACGGGGGCGTATCTGCTGCAGTAACTCAAGCCCTGTCGTGCCCGGCATCATAATATCCAGCACCATGAGGCTGTAGCTTCGATTCTGCAGCTTTTCCAGCGCCTGTTGTGCGTTATAAGCGGCATCAACCTGATAGCCCTCAGCCCCCAGATACTCTGTCAGCAAACTGCACAGCTCTTTATCGTCATCAACCAGCAGCAATTTTTCGTCGGACATAGGGTTGCCTCAGTAAGATCAGGGTTAAGGATTTCTGCTCCCCATGATACTGCCTTTAGCCGATGCCGTAAGGTTCATCCTCGTCGATAAGATCAGGTTTTACCTAACTTTACACCGCTATGTGACAACTTTGCGGAGCACCGGCTCATACTGCATCCATCGAACGTAATCGCCGTTGCTGAACACGTCTTATCAGCAACCGGTGTCGCTTTAAACAGGATGGAGACGGTCAAGATGGCTGGACTAATGATGAAAAGCAAAAAAACCATGAACAGCAAAAAACCGATGAAAAGTAAAAAATCACTGACACTGATCGGCTCAACACTGGCCGCTCTGACTTTAAGCGCTGTTGTTATCGCCAGCCCCGGAAACCGTGATGGTAGCTGTCATCGTTTTAACGGTGACCCGGAGCAACGTCAGGAGATGATGCAAAAGCACGCTGAGCGTCGCTTAGCAAAAATGAAGCGTTATCTTGATCTGACCGATGATCAGACCGAACAACTGAAAACTCTGTTTGCACAAAACCGGCCTGAAAAAGGTCAGGCTTCCTCACCAAAATCGATTCACCGTGCTATGCGGGATCTCGATCCGACCGACAGTGAGTACCAAAGCCAGGTAGATGAACTTATTAAAAGCGCTCAGAAACAGATGGCTGAGCGTATGCAGGCACGGGCAACAATGCGCCAGCAGGTCTATCAGCTACTGACACCGGAACAGCGTAGCAAATTGGAAGAGATGGAAGAACGACGCCATTCAAAAGGCGGCAAAGGCTTTAAAGACTGAAAGCCGGGCCCTGAAAACCAGAGGCCGCTGATGAAGTGGCAGTACCGATGCGGACTTCAGGTCCGCATCAGTATTTAGTTAATGCCGTTATTCAGCAGCAAACGCTTTAAGTGCATCACCGGTCAGACGATAACCCACCCATTCGCTTTGGGGCTTAGCACCAAAGGACTCATAAAAGTCGATCGCTGGTTGGTTCCAGTCCAGAACATTCCACTCAAAACGACCGCAGTTTTCCGCAACCGCTTTTTTCGCCAGAAATTGCAGCAGTGCTTTACCGGCACCGCAGCCGCGGAATTTTGGTGTGATATAAAGGTCTTCCAGGAAGATGCCATACTGCCCCAACCACGTTGAGAAGTTATAGAAGTAGATAGCGTAACCGGCCATCTCGCCATCCACGTCACAAATCAGGCTGAATGCTTTCGGATCATCACCGAACAGCGCCTGCTCCAGCTGTTGCGGATTGGTTTTCACTTCATCCGGCGCTTTTTCATAAACGGCCAGCTCAACAATCATTTCGAAGATACGGGTGACATCCTCGCGGGTCGCGGGACGAATCTGAACTGCAGACATAAAACTCTCCTGAAAACCATACGTATGAAAACCGCATGTTTGAAAACGGTATCTATAAACAGTGACTTACCGTGAAGACGGGTGGTTCAAATCATCAGCAGACAACATAAGGCAAGGCCGTAAGAAAAGACAGAACTCACAATAAAAAAAGCCGGTGCTCAGAGAGCACCGGCAAACCTATAGGCCGATTCATCAGCCAAAAAAGAACAGCCATGCAAGCTGTCAAAAACGCTCCGCTCTGTCGACCTCTATGGATCATTTGCTAAACAGAGTCAACAAATAAGCACTGAGAACGGGAAGACAACAGAACGAAGCGACATCAGTGCAGCGCTCTAACCAGGTGACAAAGCCGAACCCCGAGAGAATTCCGGCTTAGCCCTAATCGATTGGTTAAAGATCTGCGCCTGAAGTATCACGGGGCAGGAAGGCGTGTTTTTCCCACAGATCATACTGCTTACGGAAGCCATCCAGGTCAGTCCATACCTTTTTGAAGAACTCATTCTTCGCGCTCTGCTCTTCAACAACCTCTTTCCAAGCCTTGTTGTAAGCGTTCAGAATTTCGTCACTCCAATAACGGATCTCTACGCCATTCTTTTTAGCGTTCGCCAGCACTTCAAACTGCTTGGCCTCACCCTCTGCCAGAGAGTCAGCAACAACCGCTTTACAGGCCGTTTCAACCAGCGCCTGCTGCTGGGGATTCATTTTGTTCCAGTATTTCTTGTTGATCAGCAGTTCCTGCATTGAGGTTTGCTGGTGCCAGCCAGGGAAGTAGTTGTATTTAACAATCTTATGGAAGCCCAGCATCTGATCAACCTGAGGCAGCGAGAATTCAGCCGCATCAATTGCGCCCTTCTCCAGAGCACTGAAGATTTCTCCCGGAGCGATCTCTACCGTACCGACACCCATTTTATCCATCACGTTAGCGCCCAGACCGTAGAAGCGCATATTCAGACCCTTCAGGTCTTCAACGGTATCAATCGGCTTAGCAAACCAGCCGGAAGTTTCCGGTGGAATCATGCCACATGGGATCGCATGGACATCATAGCCCGACGTATCGTACATCTCCTGATGCAGCTTACGGCCGTTGCCGTAGTACATCCATGCCATAAATTCACTGGCTTCCGGGCCAAAAGGCACTGAGGTGAAAAAAGCAGCAGCAGGCATTTTACCTTGCCAGTTAGCAGACGCGGCAAAGCCGGAATTCACTTTACCCGCGGATACCGCATCCAGAATTTCAGACGGTGCAATCAGCTTGCCCGGATCATAAACTCGCATGCGGATCGCGCCACCACTGGTCGCATTCAGAATATCAGCCAGTTTGGTCACCGGTGTACCCACTGCAGGCAGCTGTGTCGGGAAAGCAGCGGGGGTTTTCAGCAGTAACCGGTCTGCAGCCTGAGCCTGAGTCACGCTCAGGGCTACAGGAGCCAGTACCGCAGTCAGACCAATCGCTTTCGTCAGGGTCTTCATAGGGGATTGTTTATCAAAAGTCATTATCGTCGCTCCAGCATTCAAACTTCTTTGCATATTTTTATTGGCATTATTGCGGGTGTTGGGCCGAAATAAGCGACCGGAAAATCAGGGTATTTTCCGAACACTCAATCCGGCCCGAACCTAGGCAGTCAGATAAGATGGTCAGGTTGAGATAACCTGTAACCGTCCGGCTTTCGGGTACATTTGCCGGACGCCATCTGTCACCAACGCTTAAAGGTCAAAAATCTTTCCGGGGTTCATGATGTAGTGAGGGTCCAGCGCCAGCTTCATCGCCCGCATCAGTTCAACGGACTCGCCACGCTCCTCAAGCAGGTAGCCTTTTTTGCCAAAGCCGATACCGTGCTCTCCGGTACAGGTGCCTTCCAGCGCCAGTGCTTTGGCGACAATCGCTTTAGAGAGCGCCTTGCCTCTGGCTTGCTGCTCAGCATCGTTTTCATCCAGCAGAATCAGGACATGGAAGTTACCGTCACCCACATGCCCTACAATCGGACAGGTCAGGCCGGAAGCAACCGCTTCTTCCTCAGCATAAAGCACCGCTTCAGCCAGACGGGAAACCGGTACACACACATCAGTCGTCAGTACTGACGCACCCGGCTGAAGAGAAAGACCGGCAAAGTAGGCCTGATGGCGTGCTTTCCAGAGCGCATTACGCTCTTCTGTGCTTTCCGCCCATTTGAAAGTACTGCCACCCATAGACGCAGCCAGATCTTCCACCAGCTCAACCTGCTCAGCAACAGATGCAGCGGTGCCATGAAACTCAAAAAACAGGGTGGTTTTCGGTTCAAAACCTTCCAGCTTGGAGTAGTTAATACAGGCTTGCATCTGCAGTTGATTCAGCAATTCAATACGGGCAATTGGAATCGCACACTGCATCACCGAGATAACGGTATCAACAGCACTTTGCAGATCTTCAAACTGGCAGGTCGCTGCCTTGATGGTGTCAGGGATCGGATGCAGGCGCAGCTGGATTTCAGTGATCACACCCAGTGTACCTTCCGCCCCTGTATAAAGATGGGTCAGGTCATAACCGGCAGAACTCTTACGGGCACGGCCACCGGTTTTAATAATACGGCCATCCGGTGTGACGACGGTCAGACCGATAACATTTTCGCGCATGGTGCCGTAGCGAACGGCATTGGTGCCGGATGCCCGGGTTGAAACCATGCCACCAATACTGGCATTAGCACCGGGATCGATCGGAAAAAAGATACCGTCATAACGCAGTGCCTGATTCAGCTCTTCACGGGTGACGCCCGCCTGAACACGGCAGTCCAGATCTTCAGCGTTCGTTTCCAGAATCTGGTTCATCTCGGAAAGATCCAGTGATATCCCCCCTTCCAGCGCCATCAGATGACCTTCCACAGAGCTGCCGGCACCATAAGGTACTACCGGAACCCGATGTTGGTGGCAAAGCGTCAGCACCTGAGCCACTTCTTCATTGGTATGCACCATGGCAACCGCATCAGGGGCCATACAGCCATAGCTGTCCTCACCCTGACCGTGCTGGTCACGCACGGCCTGAGCGGTAATGAGTCGGTCACCCAGCAGCGACTCCAGCTGCTTAATCACCTGAGCACGTGCGTTCTGATCAGCGTATTGAAATACGGCCCTCTGGCCGGATTGGGTCGGAAGGTTGTTCGCAGAGGTCATGGTTAGCTCCTGATTGCTCTTTATTCGGGCGCAGTATTTATTATTGCAATCATCTTTTTGCAATAGTGCTTAGCATTATTAAGGCCGTACCTCTGCATCGGTTTAAAACGATCTCAGGGTCAGCTCTTTTTTATGGCGGCCCATTAGTGAAGGCGCGCTCAACAGGACATTGAGTCTGCGTTTCATTACGCAACACAACGCTCTGATAGGATGACCTGATAATAGAAGCTACCCATGCGCGAAAAAAATTATTTATTGGAATCCAGTCATTCAAAAACCGAATAATAAAATAATGACATTTTATAAAAATATCGATATTTTTAACAAATTTTATTATAGAACCCTCTTATATAGCGCAAAAACAGGCTGAAATAAGCGATTACGATGCCAGAATCAGACTTTTTATAGCTGCCCGCTAAGGTTACTGCTATGGTAATTATTCAATATAGAAATACTAAGCAGGCACCACCCCTGAGAGATACCGACTCAGATCAACCGGAAAGACTTGCTTAGCCATAACAAAAAATCGCTTGGCAGCGAATTAAGCAATAAATAAGAAAACGCTAAGTAATAAAGATAAAAAAACCAAAAAAGAGTTGGCACCAAAAGCCAGCCAAAAGCTAACACAACACTGCCGGCAAGCTCTCCCTTGCCACCCTGCGAACGATAGTGAACCCTATGACTGACAGCCATAACCTTAGCCGGCGCCTTAGCCGGGTGAACCTGAATCTGCTGGTGGCTTTCCATGCGCTCTACCAGGAACGACATCTGACCCGGGCCGCCAATCGCATCAGCCTGAGCCAACCTGCCATGAGTCACGCTCTGAAGAAACTGCGCGGTCAGTTTGACGATGAGCTGTTTATTAAAACCTCTGAAGGGATGCAGCCAACCCCTCTGGCAAACCGTCTGTTTCAGCGTATCGAAACCGGACTGCTGC
>NZ_CEYNZH010000032.1:0-37423 GCF_982874595.1 Oceanospirillum sp.
AACAATACCTTATCCTATATTGGATTAGGTGTTGCACTCAGAATTGGCCGCTAAGAGGTCTAATACTGGATGAACGAAAAAAGACAACATTGAGACCCTTCAGTCACAGGATTTCAATTTTATATCCCGCAAAGTGAGTTACTAATAAAGCCTATCCATTTATTTTGCTGCTTTGCATATAAAAAAGGATGAACTGAAAGTTCATCCTTTCACTATTCATACGAGCGACATTCGCTTTATTGATAACGCATTAATGATTACCGGCAGCACCCGCTCCGCGAGGGATACGTATATCATCAACCAGGGCCTGAATATCTTCCGGTGGTTCAGATGTGACAGCTGATACCACAAAGGCAACAATAAAGTTCATTAGCATCCCCAAGGCCCCAAAACCTTCCGGTGAGATACCCAGAAAGAGATCTTCTTTAGCGCCTCCCATGAACTTGAAGTAAAGAATGTAAGCTATTGTGGAAAGCAAGCCAGTCAACATACCGGCAATCGCCCCCTCTTTATTCATCCGCTTCACAAAAATCCCCATAAAAATAACAGGGAAGAAGGTTGCAGCTGCAAGACCAAAGGCCAGAGCAACGGTAGCAGCAACATATCCGGGAGGGTTCAGACCAAAATAGCCAGCAATACAGATTGCGGCCACAGAAGCCATACGGGCAGCAACCAGCTCCTGTTTCTCGTTAATCTCAGGCAACAGCGTTTTCTTCAGTAAATCATGCGAAATAGCGGTTGAAATCACCAACAAAAGCCCTGCAGCTGTTGAAAGTGCTGCTGCTACAGCGCCTGCCGCGACCAAAGCGATTACCCAGTCCGGCAGATTAGCGATTTCCGGATTTGCCAAAACCAGAATATCTCTGTCGACAAAAACTTCATTCGCATAAGGCTGAAGTGCAGGATCAAAACCCGGTGACGACTCAGTGTCTATCATGGGATTAGCCGTCAATCTCTGACCAAGATCGCCGTACTTATCAGTCAATTCAGGTTTTCCGCCCATAAAGGCATCACCCGCTGCATACTGAACCCGGCCATCACCATTGCGGTCATTCCAGGCGATCAGTCCCGACTGTTCCCAGTTCTTAAACCATTGTGGCATCTGAGTATATGATGTGCCCTCACCATGCTGTCCGTTGATGGTATTAATCAGATTGAGCTGACCGACCGCACCAACCGCAGGCACCGTCAGATAGAGAATCGCAATAAACATCAGCGCCCAACCGGCTGATGCCCGCGCATCCCTCACCTTCGGCACGGTAAAAAACCGAACGATCACATGAGGCAAACCAGCGGTTCCCGCCATCAAAGCAGCAGTAATAAAGAACATATCGATGGTTGAACGGGTACCTGTGGTGTACTCATGAAACCCTAAATCCTGGACAATCTCGTCCAATACAAAAAGCACAGGCTTACCCGCCCAGATCGGATTGACCGATTCCTGAACCGTCGCCCCAAGCCCCGTCTGTGGCAAAATGTGACCGGTGACCTGCATCACCAGAAAAATAGCCGGTACGGTATAAGCAAATATCAGAATGCAGTATTGAGCGACCTGTGTGTAAGTGATCCCCTTCATGCCCCCCATCACGGCATAGAAGAAAACAATCACCATGCCGATCAGAACTCCTGTATCAATATCAACATGCAGAAAGCGAGAGAAAACAATCCCTGTACCGCGCATCTGACCGGCGATATAGGTAAAAGAGATAAAGATCACACAGATAACGGCAATGGTACGGGCCGTATTGGAGTAATAACGATCACCGATAAAATCCGGCACAGTAAATTTGCCGAACTTTCTCAGGTAAGGTGCCAGCAGCATCGCCAGCATCACATACCCTCCGGTCCAGCCCATCAGATAGCCGGAAGCGTCATAACCGGCAAAAGAGACAATACCTGCCAGAGAGATAAATGAGGCTGCCGACATCCAGTCAGCGGCTGTCGCCATGCCATTAGCAGCGGGATGAACACCGCCACCGGCCACATAGAATTCCATGGTTGAACCAGCACGCGCCCAGATCGCAATGCCGATATAGAGTGCAAACGATAAGCCCACAAACAGATAGGTGAGGACATCAAGGCTCATAATGGAGGTTTTCCTCTGTCAATTTTTATTGTTTTAGTGGAATTCAGACGGCTTTAGCGGAAAAAAGATTTTATCTGGTGCAAAGCATCCGAAGTGAGCACGTTTATTCATGTACGTCGTATTTGCGATCCAGCTTATTCATGCTGCGGGCATACATCACCAGAAGGGCAAGAAAGATAAAGATAGAGCCCTGCTGAGCGAACCAGAAGCCCATCTTGAAACCGAAGAAATGAATTTTATTGAGAGCATCTGCAAACAGAATGCCGCAGCCATAAGAGGCGACAAACCAGATAATCAGGTAGCGGATAATAAGACTGATATTTTCACGCCAGTAAGCGACCGCTTGATCTTCTTTCATAGCATAACCTTCATTTTTTCTTGTTATTGATGTTCTTATTATTCTGACAGTAACAGTCAATCTCACAATCTAACAAATATGAAGCCTTTAAACCCCTGACTTTAGTCTTAACCCGCTTTAAAGCATATAAAAAAGCATATTTGCCTTGATGAGGACTGACAGCTACATGACAATATTGCCTCATTTTCCATCAGGTGATCAGGTATGTTTCAAGGCTGGGTTTTAGTTGCTATCTCACTGATCTATATTGCGATTCTCTTTTCCATCGCCTGGTGGGGAGACGCTAAAGCCAAGCATAGCAAAGCACGGTTAACGTCTCGTCGACCTTTTGTTTACAGTATCGCCCTTGGCGTCTACTGCACGTCCTGGACCTTTTACGGCACTGTGGGGCAGGCAACTCACAGCAGCTGGACCTATCTGAGCATTTTTCTCGGCCCTATTATTATGTATGTGCTGTTCTCCGGCCTGATCCGGAAGATCATACGGGTCAGTAAAAAGCAGAACATTACCTCCATTGCCGATTTTATCGCCTCCCGCTACGGTAAAACCCAATCTCTGGCGATCTTAGTTACACTGATCGCTCTGGTGGGCACCCTGCCTTATATCGCGTTGCAGCTAAAAGCCGTAACCATGTCCTATAACGTGATCACCAGCTACCCGGCCCCTCTGACCGATAAGAGCGTCGAGCTATTCAGTGATACCGGCTTTTATGTCGCCATGATGATGGCCATTTTTGCTATCATTTTCGGCACCCGCAATGTGGATGCTACTGAGCACCACGATGGTCTTGTACTGGCTATCGCTTTCGAATCTATCATCAAACTACTGGCCTTTATGGTCGTGGGTGCATCAATCACCTATGGCATGTTCAATGGCTTTAATGACCTGCTCACCCATGCCCGCTACTACCTTGAGATTGAAAAAGAGCTCAACAAAGACCCCATCAGCAACGGTTTTCTGGCGCAGACCTTACTGGCAATGCTGGCAATTCTCTGTCTGCCCCGACAGTTTCATATGGCGGTCGTAGAGAACACCCATGTGGAAGACGCCCGCATATCCCGCTGGGTGTTTCCGGCGTATCTGGTCGCGATCTCATTCTTTGTTCTGCCTATTGCGGCAGCTGGCCTGTTGATTTTTCCTGATGGCACTGTAGAGCCTGACACCTTTGTATTGACGCTTCCTATGGCCGCTCAACAGGGAGGCCTGACACTACTGGCCTTTATCGGTGGCTTCTCCGCAGCAACCAGTATGGTCATTCTGGCGACCATCGCCATCAGCATCATGGTCTCCAACGATATAGTCATCCCACTGCTGTTGAAATTCCGTTGGAGCGGTAATACCTCACACCACGATTTTGGTCAGTTGGTACTGCGGATTCGGCGCATCACGATTGTTGGCGTATTAGCACTGGCTTACCTCACCTACCTTGCTATCGCAGAGTTTAACTCACTGGCCGCAACCGGCCTGCTCTCCTTTGCAGCGGTAGCCCAGTTTGGCCCAGCGATGATTGGCGGTATGTACTGGAAACGTGGCAATCGGTTCGGAGCGCTGGCAGGGATGACCAGCGGCTTCCTGATCTGGGGTTACACCATGATGCTGCCAAGCGTTGCTAATGCCGGTTGGTTAGAATCCAGTATCTTTGCCGATGGCCCCTTTGGTATTTATTGGCTCCGGCCTGAAGCCCTTTTTGGCGCGGATCTGGACTTTCTGACCCATGGCGTTCTTTTTAGCCTGGGCATTAACCTGATCTTCTATATCGCTGTCTCCAATATAACCCGTCAGCGGGTCATTGATCGGATTCAGGCCTCCGCCTTCATCGACAGTATCGACACCCGAAACACCAAATCCGCACGCCCCTGGATGGGTTCAACCTCAGTCGGGGACCTGATGGCTCTGTGTGAACGCTTTCTTGAGCCCGAGGCTGTGGATAAGGCTTTTTCAGATTACTTCCTGCGCAACGAAAAAGATTCGTTCCGCCCGGATGACAGGGCCAGTATCGAGGTTATTCAATTTACGGAGCGCTTACTTACCGGAGTATTAGGAGCATCGTCCGCCCGTATCGTCATCAACTCAGCCCTGCAGGGGAAAGAGATTCAAATCAGTGATGTGATCTCTATTGTTGATGAAGCCTCACAGGTACTGGAATTTAACCGGGCATTGCTTCAGGCGACGATCGAAAACGTCAGCCAGGGGATCTCGGTGGTAGATCACAACCTGAGGCTGGTGGTCTGGAATCAACACTATCTGGATCTGTTTAACTTTCCGGACAATCTGATTCGCGTGGGAGAGCCCATTGAGAACATCTTCCGCTTCAACGCTCAAAATGGAGAGTATGGCCTGGGTGACCCGGAAGAACAGGTTCAGCAGCTACTGGACAATATTCGCTATGGCGAACCTCACCGCTACGTACGCTACCGTAAAGATGGCACTGTGCTCGATGTTGAGGGTAACCCTATGCCAGGCGGTGGTTTTGTGTACACCTATCAGGACATTACCCAGCAGAAGCAAACGGAAGAAGCCCTGATTCAGAGTGAAAACAATATCCGTATCTACACCGATAATGTTCCTGCACTGATCGCCTATTTTGATACAGAACTGCGCTATCTCTTCACCAACAAAGCTTATGAAGAAGCGATGAGTGTTGACCGGACGACCATTATTGGCCAACCCATCTACAAGGTGTTGACCCTCAGTCAATACGAAGCCCGCCGTCCTTATATCGAAAGGGTTTTAAGTGGCGAACGTACCATTTTTGAATTGGAGCACATGCTTGACAATGGTCGCATGCGTTATGGACTGGTGACCTACACCCCCCATAAGAACGACCAGGGTGAAATTCTGGGCTTCTTCTCACTCTATCAGGATATTACTGAGCGCCGTAAAGCAGAGATCGCTCTGAAAGAAACCAATGAAACCCTGGAGGAGCGGGTTAACGAGCGTACTCAGGAGCTCTCTGATCTGAACCAGGACCTGATGCAGGCCAAGCAAACCTCAGAACAGGCTAACGCTTCGAAAACCCGATTCCTCGCGGCAGCATCCCATGACCTGCTGCAGCCTCTGAATGCGGCCCGGCTGTTCACCTCTGCCCTTGCCCATCAGGTGAAAGAAGAAAACCCGGACCAGTACCGCATGACCCGGAATATCGACAGCTCACTTAAAGCTGCCGAAGAGTTGCTCAGTACCCTGCTGGATATCTCCAAACTGGACGCTGGTGCACTGCAACCCAATATCAGCACCTTCCGCCTGTCCGATATTCTCAAGCCACTAAAAGCCGAGTTCGGCGTCATGGCGAATGACAGAGGGCTGCAGTTTAATGCGGTTCCCAACAAAACGATTGTCCGTAGCGACAGCCAGATGCTGCGTCGTATCGTACAAAACTTCCTCTCGAACGCCGCCCGTTACACTCAGCACGGAAAAATCCTCCTGGGCTGTCGACGTATCGCCCATGGCGTTCGTATTGAGGTTTGGGATACCGGACCGGGTATTCCGGAAGAAAAACTGTCTGAAATCTTCCAGGAATTTAAACGCCTCGATCATCCTGAGCGTCATAACAAAGAGGGAGAAAAAGGCCTGGGACTGGGTTTATCCATCGCCGAGCGTATGACCCGGGTTCTGGATCACAAACTACAGGTTCGATCCTGGCCCGGAGAAGGCACCGTATTCAGCGTAGAAGTCCCCTTTGGCAAGACAGAAGACCTGCCCCAGGAACAGGGTGAAAAAAGTGCAAACCCAATCGGCAAGCGCCAGCGTAATAACCCGCTGGCAGGCCTGCATATCCTCTGTATCGACAACGAACCCCTGATTCTGGAAGGTATGGAAGCGATGCTCAGCAACTGGGGTTGTCGTGTCAGCAAGGCCACCACTATTGGCGGCGCGAAATCAGCAATGCGAAACTCAGGTATCCCGGATATTGTTCTGGCGGATTACCATCTGGATAACGATGTGACCGGTGTTATGGCGCTAACCGCCCTGAACGAGACCGTTGATGAGCCGATTCCCGGCATTATGATCACCGCTGACCGGACGGAAGATGTTGCGGAAGAGATTAAACGGGAAGGTTATACCCTGCTGCACAAACCGCTGAAGCCTGCACCATTACGAGCGATGGTGACCCGTATTCTGAAGAGCCACAAACTGAAGCAGTAAGCTTTTACGCTTCATCTGGATCTATCTGCTTAAACCCAAAAAAGCCGCTGAGATCAGCGGCTTTTCATATCTTAATCGCAACAGAAAGCTGCCGGATTCAGATCAGTTAGTCTGCAACCTTAGGTGGCTCAACTTCCAGCTGTTTAGCAGCAATAACTGCTTGTGTACGGCTGTGAACACCCAGCTTACGCAGAATAGCAGTTACGTGCGCCTTAATGGTCGCTTCAGAAACATTCAGTTCATAAGCGATCTGCTTGTTCAGAAGACCTTCGGTCAGCATATTCAGAACGCGGAACTGCTGAGGTGTCAGGGTAGACAGCGCTTCAGCAAAACGAGCCTGCTCTTCACTTACTTCACTCAGGGTTTCAGAGATCTCTGGCGGCAACCAGACCTCACCGTTCAGTACCTCTTCAATCGCCTCTGCGATTGTCTCCAGAGAAGAAGACTTAGGAATAAAACCGGACGAACCGAAATCGATCGCGCGCTGAATCACCAAAGGCTCTTCAGAACCGGAAACGACAATGACAGGAATTGCGGGACACTGTCCACGCAGAAATACCAGACCGGAAAAACCATGAGCTCCCGGCATGTGCAGATCCAACAGGATAAGGTCTGCATCGGAATTGTTACTGGCTGCGGTCTGCACAGCCTCCATATCTTCGGCCTCAACAATCTCGGCTTCAGGTGCTACCTGTTTAACCGCTTGCTGTAGCGCGGCACGAAATAATGGATGATCGTCAGCAATAATGATCTTCTGTGCTAGTGCCATTAATCTCCTCCAACTCCCTGCTAGTCTTATATTTTTCACTCTTATTTATGGGTCAATAATACCTTATTGTTGACAGTTTTGCCTGCAAAAAAAAACTCCCATGTGGCAATCACACGGGAGTTTTCATTCAGCTCACGATTAACGGGAGCTTACCCTATCAACGGTTCAGACGGGACTCGATCAGGTTGTCAACAACGCTTGGATCAGCCAGCGTTGAAGTATCACCCAGGCCATCACACTCGTTAGCAGCAATCTTACGCAGAATACGACGCATAATCTTACCGGAACGGGTCTTAGGCAGACCGGCAGAGAACTGAATCAGATCCGGAGTTGCGATCGGACCAATCTCTTTACGAACCCACTTAACCAGCTCAGTACGCAGATCATCAGACTCATCTACGCCATCATTCAGAGTAATGTAGATGTAGATACCCTGACCTTTAATATCGTGTGGATAGCCAACAACTGCTGCTTCAGCAACGTCTTTGTGAGCAACCATCGCACTTTCGATCTCAGCAGTACCCATACGGTGACCGGATACGTTGATCACGTCATCGACACGACCAGTGATCCAGAAGTAGCCATCTTCATCACGACGTGCACCGTCACCAGTGAAGTAGGTACCAGGGTAAGTGCTGAAGTAAGTCTGGAAGAAGCGCTCGTGATCGCCCCAGATAGAGCGAGCCTGACCAGGCCAGCTGTCTTTCAGGATCAGGCCACCTTCAGTTGCACCTTCAAGTTCAGTACCCTGACCATCAACCAGTGCAGGCTGTACACCGAAGAATGGCAGAGTTGCAGAACCCGGTTTCAGATCTGTTGCACCCGGCAGAGGAGAGATCAGAATACCGCCGGTTTCAGTCTGCCACCAGGTATCAACAATCGGGCAGTTACCGTTACCGATATTTTTATGGTACCACTCCCAGGCTTCAGGGTTGATCGGCTCACCAACAGAACCCAGCAGACGCAGAGAATCACGCTTGGTGCTACCCATTACGTCATCACCCTGAGCCATCAGAGCACGTACCGCAGTCGGTGCTGTGTACAGAATATTTACGTTGTGCTTATCAACCACGTCACCGAAACGGCTGTGGGATGGGTAAGAAGGAACACCTTCAAACATCAGAGAGGTTGCACCGTTCGCCAGAGGGCCGTATACGATGTAGCTGTGGCCGGTAATCCAGCCTACATCTGCAGTACACCAGTAGATGTCACCTTCTTTATAATCAAATACGTACTGGTGCGTCATGGATGCATAAACCATGTAGCCACCAGTGGTGTGCTTCAGACCTTTAGGCGCACCAGTAGAGCCGGAGGTATAAAGAATGAACAGCGGATCTTCTGCTTTCATCTCTTCCGGTGGGCATACGTCAGAAGCAGCATCATAGATATCGTGGTACCAAACGTCACGGTGATCGTGCCACGCGATGTCGCCACCGGTGCACTTAACCACAACAACTTTCTCAACAGTTTTAACCTGTGGGTTGGTCAGAGCTTCATCAACGTTCTCTTTCAGAGGAACCGCTTTACCACCACGACGGCCTTGGTCAGAAGTGATCACGATACGGGAGTCAGAGTTAATAATACGACCGGCAATCGCATCCGGAGAGAAACCACCGAATACAACAGAGTGAACCGCACCGATACGGGCACACGCCAGCATCGCAACAGCAGCCTCAGGAATCATTGGCATGTAGATAGTGACTACATCGCCCTTACGAACACCCTGGCCTTTCAGAGCGTTAGCGAACTTACATACGCGGGTGTACAGGTCACGGTATGTGATGTTTTCTGACTGCTCAGGGTTGTCACCTTCCCAGATGATTGCAACCTGGTCACCACGGGTTTCAAGATGGCGGTCCAGACAGTTAGCACTGGCATTCAGAGTACCGTCTTCAAACCACTTGATATCAACATCGTGAGAATCAAAGCGTACGTTTTTAACTTTGTTGAATGGTTTGATCCAGTCGATGCGCTGGCCGTGTTCAGCCCAGAATGCCTCAGGCTGCTCAACAGATTGCTTGTACATCTCTTCATATTTCGCTTTATTGATCAAAGCATTTGAAGCCACATCTGCTGGTACTGGATACACTTTTTGTTGTTCGCTCATCTAAATCTTGCCTCTGTGCCTGTGAGGAAAAGAAACCCCGGGCGCTTTATTTTTATGATGCGGAGGTTTTAAAAAAATAACCTCACCCGGAATACATATTCGCTGCAAAGTTATACTGGCCTGAAGACCGTGAAAACATTAGACCTTGGTAGCACTATTTTTCTCTTTAAAATCAATAAGTTAAAAAGAGCTTTTAGATTTATGACCAATCAGCCACTTCTGGTTTCATTCTTTCGCAATTGCACAATAGCGTTTCATTCGACTTTCGGGTCATAAAACCACCGTTATAAAAGCCTAATTCTGACTTTTATAACAACTAATACTGATAACCGATATAAACTCTGATTAATTTATATCGGATTAATTTATATCGATTCCTTTTCGCTTTCAAAAACCAACTCTTGCTGGCAGCTACGGCATAAATATTTGATTCCCTGAGCGATTTTATTATGGCGGCGAATCGTCAGGCCATGAACCCGCTCAGGGCAACCGCACCGGTAAAGGTAGTTTTGTTTTGCGGTGGTACTGACATCATATTGATGGGTTGTTTTCGCCGGCACACCTAATACCTGCTCCATCACCCCCTTCCACTCCCGACCATGGGGTTTAATCCGGGGACCAAACTCCCGAAAAGCCACCAAATGCGCCAGCTCGTGCGGCACCACATTGAGCATGAAGTCCTGATAGTTCTCCGCCATCAGTCCCAGATTAAAACGCAGCTTCCACTTTTGCAGATAAGCCTGACCGGCACATTTACCTCTCAGGCTGAGATCCAGTTCCGGTACAGGATAGGTTTTACCAAAATAGGCTTCGACTTTTTCCATCCAATAGATCAGGCCAAAGCGCAGGGCAACCTCTGCCTGCACCTTATCTTTGGGATCAGGACAGACCGGCAGCGCCTGAGGGTGTTTTTTCAGCAGAGTCTCGGTATTCACGGCTTATTCTTACGGCCTCTGTAGGATCGATCATAAAAACGAAACGGGATGGTGGCAGCTTGTCACTGAAATCTCAATTATCTGTCGGCTATCAGCGCTGTCATCAACGCCTGCCCCGCTTCAACACCAGTACACGCTGCGCAGGGACACTGGTACAATGACGGCAATTTATTAGCCTCCATCATTGATTAGTTTCCATGTGTATGGCTGTACAGATCACGCTGGCAGACACAACACAAGAGCAAGCTCCAGTTTTCCGGCAGGGGGCTAACTGTTGCAGGCACCCATTCAGAGGTAGTTATGAAAGAAGAATCCATCCCGGTAGCTGTGATCGACGACGAGATACTGGATCAGCTGTACGATTTTCTGGAATCCGATCAGGTTGATCCTGAAGCACTGGATGTTATCGGCTTGCACGGCTTTATGGTGGCACTGGCCGTTTGTCCTGAAGCTGTACCTACCGGCGAATGGCTACCGGTTGCCTTTAACGGTATGCCCCGTTTTACCAACGACAACTCAAATGAGTTCAGCGAAGACACCGTCATCGGCTGGCTGGAAAACATGCTGGAGCAAACCCGTACCGTACTGTATCGCGGTCAGACCATCGAACTGCCTTTCGAGCCGGAACTGGAAGAAGATGAAGTGCTGGATGACAGCGAAGTCAGCGCTTGGTGTGCCGGTTTTATTGAAGCGGTGATGATGCGTGAAGAGATCTGGTTCGGTCAGCATGAGCAGGATGCAGCAGAACTCCTGTTACCCTTTATGGCGATCTCCTGCTTGTTCCCGGATGAAGAGCTGGACGATATCGTCGCCGATCTGGATACCACCAACCGCTTAGCCGCTCAACTGCCGGAAATTCTGGTCGACCTGTACCTGCTGTTTCATGCGCCTGCAGAAAAACCAACCTCTTTCCCTGGTAAAGGAGGCGCTGGAAAAGGTGGTGCAGGCAAGGGCGGAGCAGGTAAAGGTGGTAATGGAAAAGGCGGTCAGGGCAAAAATCGCCGGGGTGGCAAGCGTAAATAAGCCGCGTCTCCCAAAGTCTATTACATCACCTAATAAAAGAGCGAAGGGGTTAAGCCTTCGCTCTTTTTTATTACCGCTACATAAAGCATAACAAGCTTAATCAGTGCTGCTGACGCTGACCATAGAGTTTATGGTAAACCCCTTGCTGCTCCAGCAGTTCATCATGTCGTCCCTCTTCAATGATATGCCCATCATCAAACACATAGACCCGATCCGCCTGCTTCACCGCACTTAACCGGTGAGCGATGATCAGCGTGGTGCGCTCTTTCAGGAAATCGGCCATCGCCTCATGCAAGCGGGCTTCCGTTTCTGTATCCAGCGCCGAAGTCGCTTCGTCCAGAATCACCACCTTAGGTTCGGTCAGTATCATTCGGGCGATTGCCAAACGCTGTTTCTGACCACCGGAAAGACGAAGACCTTTCTGACCGACAAGGGTATCCAGCTGCTGATCCAACGCGCAGACAAAGTCTTTTAACTGAGCAATCTCCAGAGCCTGCCAAAGTGCCTCATCACTCTGCTCGCGACCCAGTGTCAAATTATCCCGTACAGAGCCATTAAAGAGCGCAGGGTGCTGTAGAACAGTAGCGACATGATCCCGCACCCGTTGCAGACCGATTCGCTCAATTGGCACATTGTTATAAGATACCTGGCCGGATTCTGGCTGATAAAGCCCAAGCAGGGCCTGAACCAGTGTTGATTTACCGCCACCACTGGTCCCGACTAAAGCCACTTTTTCGCCCGGTGCAATGGCAAGATTCACCCCTCTCAATACCGGTTCATTGTCACCGTATTTCAGGTGCAGATTTTCAATACGAATCCCCGTGGTGATCGCATCAGTGAAAGGATCTTCGCACTGCGGATACTGAGGCTCCTGCTGCAGTTTCAACAGATTATTTAACCGCCCGGTAGCCGCTTTGGCCGCAAACCAGGCGTATTGAATCCCCAGCACTTCCTGCACCGGCCCCATCATAAACCAGAGGTATCCAAATACCGCCAGCATCTGTCCCACAGAAAGATCGGAATAAAGCACCATCAGCATCGACAGGGCACGGAAAATATCAAAGCCGAACAGAAACACCAGAAAGCTTAAACGGCTAACGGCATCACTTTTCCATTCAAAGCTGGCAGAGTGCTCTTTCACATCAGATGCTTTGCGGATCAGACGCTTGATGTAATGCTCTTCGCGGTTGCTGGTTCTCAGCTGCTGTACCACATCCAGGGTCTCACCCAGCGCCATCTGAAACGCTTCAAAAGCAGAGTTCTGGGTCTTTTTCAATCGTTTGACGTGCTTACCCAAACGCATGGTGGTCCAGATCACTACCGGGTTGAGCAGCAAAATAAAGAGCGCCAGCTGCCAATGCATCCAGAACAGGATCACAGCCGCTCCGATCAGAGAAAGAAATGCCACGACAAAGCGGCTGACGGAACTACTGATAAAACGGTCAATGGTGTCGACATCCGTCACCAGATGGGAAGCAACAGAGCCTGAACCCAACTGCTCATACTCGGCCATAGAGATACGCTGCAGGTGCTCCAGAAGCCGCTGTCGTAACTTAAAGACGATATCCTTGGAGATCAGAGTAAATTCACGGGTCTGCCAAACATTAAGTACCAGAGCCGCCGCCCGCATCAGCACCGTAGCGAACAGAACGACACCAATATATACCGCTGGAATCTGCCATTCCGGCGACACCAAATCATTAATCGTGGCGGTAATCTGCCCCGGCTGATTCAGCAGTACCTCATCCACCAAAAGGGGAATCAGCAACGGCAAAGGAACACTGAACAAGGTTGCTGCAATCGCAATCAGGTTAGCCAGAATCAGCGAACGTTTATGCTGCTTTACCACCAACCAGAGCGCACGTGGGGTAATTTCATCCTGCATAAAGGCTTTCTCAGCCTCTGACGATTCACTGATGCCAGAAGCATCCAAAGGCGCTTTATGGCGACTCTGCCCCGCCTGAACGTCACTGACGTTTATCGATTCAGATTTCAATACCAAAACTCCGGGGACTTTAATGATCCCGTTGATTCAATCAAACTAAAAACATCCTGACCGCTGACACAACAATTAAACCCTGAAAGGTCAATCAGTTATAATGCGTTCTAAGCTAGGTGCAGGTATCAGCATAAAATAAAAAAACAAAGGAACAGCCCACATGATCTATCCGGCCCGCGTCCGACAACGAGCAGACCGACTCAGACATCGTATTCTAAGGATACTGATGGTGCTGGCTGAACGTCTGATGCTACTCTTTATCCGCATCAGTTTTCATCGTAACCTTCCGTCACTGCCTGAAACCGAAGGTCACTATTGTTACGCCTTAGGCAATAAAAGTCTGACAGATCGTCTGCTATTGAGCCACATAACCCGACGCTATAATCTTCCTTGGTCTGAACAGGCTAGTAGCACACTTGAAGAAAACGCCCGTTATATCGCCCTTCATAACACTCAATACGGTCTCAAGGGGTTAGCAGAGCATCAGGTTTCACCCCGTCTGGTTCGCATGATGGCTTACCTGCTGGAACATCCGGAAGAGGATATTCGTCTGGTGCCGGTCACCATATTCTGGGGCCGCGCGCCGGGACTTGAAACGCACTGGCTGAATCGTTTTTCTGATCAGCGTGGATGGCTACGTCAGAGTCTGCAACGTCTGAAAAATATCCTGATCCACGGCCGTCATACGCTGGTGCATTTTGCTGAACCGGTTTCCCTGAGGGAGCTGATCGCCACCAGCCCTGAGTCCACCCTGATCAATCAGCATGTCCGTAAAACCGCACGTCTTCTGCGGGTGCATTTCCGCCAGACCCGAATCGGTGTCACAGGCCCGGAATTACCGGATCGCAAACAACTGATTCGCCAACTGATACGCAGCCCCCGTATTCAGACCGCTATCCGTGAGGCTACGCAAGTATCTGAGGGCCAGGCATCAATAAGTAGCCAGAAAGCCCGGGACAAAGCTGAAAAATACGCAGATGAAATTGTGGCTAATGTTTCCTACGGCACACAAAAAATGTTTGATGTATTACTGAGCTGGCTCTGGAATCGGCTCTATGATGGAGTACAGATTCACGGTATTGAGCAGGTTCAGGAAACCGCCAAACACAACACCGTAGTTTACGTTCCCTGCCACAGAAGCCATATGGATTACCTGCTACTCTCTTATGCCCTCTACAACCACGGGCTGACACCGCCACATGTGGCAGCGGGTATCAACCTGAATTTGCCTGTGATCGGCTCCCTGCTACGCCGTGGCGGTGCCTTCTTTATCCGTCGCAGCTTTCGGGACAACCCTCTCTATGCGGCCGTCTTTTCTGAATATCTCTTTCTGTTGCTGAACAAAGGTTATTCAACAGAATACTTTGTTGAGGGGGGGCGAAGCCGCACAGGGCGAACCCTACAGCCCAAACCCGGTATGTTATCGATGACCATTCAGGGCTATCTGAGAAACCCGCATCGACAGATCCGGTTGATTCCGGTTTACATCGGCTATGAGAAGGTAGTCGAAGGCCGCACCTATCTGGGAGAACTGCGAGGCAAAGCGAAAAAAGGAGAGTCAATACTGGGGTTACTCAAAGCCGCTAAAACCCTGAAGGAACATTTCGGCAAAGTCAGCCTTGCCTTTGGTGATCCGATTGACCTGAAAAAAACATTAGACCGCACCCTTCCGGGCTGGCAGCAAGCCGATGTTAACGGCATTGATGATAAACCCGAGTGGTTACCGAATGCCGTTAGTGTGCTCTCCAGACAAGTCGCCACCGGCATCAATAACAGCGCAACCCTGAACGGGGCAAATCTGTGTGCCCTTGGCCTTTTAACCGCTCCCAGCCTGACGCTGGAATCCAGCAGTCTGAGCCACTTTATTCACTTCTGCCAAAAACTACACAACCAGCTGCGCCATGCAGGCAGCGCGCCGGTAAACCAGCAGACCACAGAGCAGCTGATCGCCGAAGCTGAAAAACTGGAACTGATTACCCGACTGCCGCACACCTACGGAGATCTGTTACAGCTGAATGAGCAGCAGGCTTTGCTAATGACCTGGTATCGCAACAATATTCTGCACCTGTTCGCCCTACCGTCACTGATCGCTTTCTGCTTTAACCAGCAGAGCCAATACACCCGCAAGCAGCTGTATGAACTGATCACCGTGCTCTACCCTTTCGTCAGCAAAGAGCTCTATCTACCCTGGCAGGGTGAAAACCTGAACCATCAGGTCGATGCCATAGTGCGTGTCTTTATCGATCAGAATGTTCTAGTGGATGATGGCGAGCATCTGGTCAGAATCAGTCCCTATCAGGAACAAGGCGCTCTTCTGGCGCTGATGGCACGCCCTATTCAGCCAAGTCTTGAACGGGGCTATCTGATGGTAGCTCTGCTGCTGCACTTTGGTAGTGGCAGCTTTACCGCAGAGGCACTGGAAAACGAATGCCAGGTGCTTGCTCAACGTCTGTCCATTCTCCACGGTCTGAATGCACCGGAATACTCGCACAAGCCACTGTTCCGTCAGCTGACAGAGTTGCTATTAGAGCTGAATTATCTGCAGACATCAGAGAATGGTCGCCTGATTTTTGGGCAGAATCTGGAATGGTTCTCCGTACAGTGCCGTGCTTTATTCGACCCGGCCTTAAGACACAGTATCCGCTTGCTGACACATCAACCCAAACTGTCTCAGCAAGAACAGGAGGAATAACCAACGTCTGTTCAACAAAGGGCTTACAGGGTGAAACATTAAGCTGACACAGAGCGGGTTTTTTTCATAAACCCCTGTGTTAGCATCAGCTCGGCTTACCGTTTTTGAGGCGCCAGCTCAGGCTCTGTTTCAGGACGGAACCCACCAATCAGGATGACGATAAATGAGTCAATCACAGGAAATAAATATGAGTCAGAACAAAGACTGGTTTTTGGAAAATCTGGTAAATACCGTTAACAACAGTGACATCGAAATCGGTATTACCCTGCAAATGGATGGCTTTTTGGTATCCGGTCATATCGTAAATGGCCGCAAATACTTTGATGGTTTCTCCGGTGAGTTTATCTCAGAAACATCCGTTGCTTTCGGCAATAAAGAAGCACTGGAAAATATTCGCCAGGCGTTTGATAAATACGCCAGCCTGTATGATGGTCAGGAAGCAACCGAAGATAATGGCGCAAGCTTTATCCACCTGCAGGATGCGCGTTTCTTCAACACCAACGGCGCACCAATCCCGAATAACCGTGGTATGTGGTGGCGTGGCCGCATCTCAGAAGTCAGCGGTTTTATTCTGGGTACACTGAATGCTGAAGTAGTTGAAGATTAAAACCTGACGGTTTGATTCTTACCACAAAAAACGGGAAGTCACTTTTAAGTAAGTGCTTACCGTTTTTTATGAACACAATCGGTATCAGATATTAAACTGCAACAGATGACGAATAGCAGTTTCAAAGGGCAAACCTGCAACCTCTTCCAGCTCATCATTTAACAGCTCAAGCCAATCCTCCAGCTCCAGCTGCAGTGCCAGTTCCGCAAGCTCTTCAGCGGTTTGCCTGTAGCCTTTAAGGTGGCTACTGCGGCTCTGGCGCAAAGAACCATTATTAAGGTTAAAAACACGAATGGTTTCTTCAGCCCTGTGTCGGCTATGCGCAGACAGCGCTTCTCGCGGATATACGCTACCATCAGAAATAAAACGCAAAAAAGCTTCCGGATCATCCTGATCCATTTTCAGCAGATGTTCCGGCTGATACCGCTGGTCATCCTTGTACTTGCCGCAGGATTTTTTACGGTTACAGGAACCAAAAATATTGCTCCAGTCATAAGTTCCCTGCGGATAGCGATCGCGCTGACGGAAATGCTCAATATGAGCATTTCCCTGCCCCGGCGTACTGTCAATCATCGCTTCACAATACGCACATCTGTGCTGTTGCATGGCGTGGAGCTGCTGCCAGATTTCCGCCTTATCGCTGTCTGTCACAAGACTCCAGCGATCTCTGCCGTGCTTGTAGCGCTTCAAACACGAAGGAGCCTGTAGCCGGACCAGCTTATGCATTGCGACTTCCGGATACCTGTTTTTCTGCTATTTTTGCGGCTGCTTTTGCCTTCATCTGCATCAGTCGCTCCAGGCGCTGACATTCAAGCCATTCCGGGTGGTGTAGACCAAAGTGCCGCTCAATATTAACGGCTAACCGGCCTTTCTCCTCCGCCTGCTCGGGGCTGAGCTGTGTCTGGCTTAACAAGGCTTTATAACGCTGCAACCAGTGTGCTTCCGGCAGGTCCGGAACCGCATCCACATGCTGAACATCAGCCATAACAAGGTTACTGGCAACGCCTTTACTCTGCTGCAAAGGGGTTTCCACTCCCTCAGCAGATAAAATACGGATCGACTCCGCTGGCACGGTCGACAGTACCTGCGGGCTGTGCGTGGTTACCACAAACTGAATCCGGGGAAACGCCTGACGCAACGCGGCAATAATCCGCTGCTGCCAGGATGGGTGCAAAAACATATCCACTTCATCGATCAGAGCAACACCGGGGGTCTCACGAGCGGCATCTGCCCCCAGATGCGGATTCAGTTTGTAGCAGCGAAAAGCAATATCACTGACCATAACAACAATATTGCGCAACCCATCGCTGAGCTGACTTAACGGAACAAACCCCTGTTCAGGGTGTTCCATCACCAGCTGCTGGTTCTGGCTGGAGCGGTACTGCAGATTGCGCCAGCCGGTTTCCTCTTCCGTCAGAGCATTAATCGCGGTCTGTACCGTCTCAATCGCACTTTTAAAACTGTTAAGCAGCTGGGGGTCTGCTGTTTCTCCTTCCAGCTCCGCAATCTGCAGCTCACGATAACTTTTAAAAATATCGCCAAACCACTTTTCAAACTGCTTATAACTGGATGTTGCGGTCAGACAGTTCTGATATGCCCACAGCCGGGACTGACTGTTCAGATCCGGCTCCGCATCTTCAACTTCGGAGTTATACCGCCCCTGATACCAGAGCCGCCCTGTTCCCAGATAAACAATAAGCGGCAAACTGAGTTCTTCAGAACTCACACTGCCCCCCTGACGAACATCCTGCTGCAGCTCTTTGGCGTATGCCGTAAGGGATTTTGTCTGTGTCAGCGCTTTGGTATTGGTGCGGGGTTTAATGCTTTCGCGCTGCTGCAGCCAGGATCTTGGCCGATTATCTTCTGTCGTCCAGAAACCTTCTGCTTGAACCTTTGATGGCAGCTGCGCCTCCATACTCTGCCCAACCCTGGCGATACGTACATCTTCAATCTGAACCGTTGCTGATTTTCCGGTCTGACTGCCCAGATCAAAGCCTTTCACAAAGGGCCAGAGAGCCACACGAAGCGCATCCAGTAAAGTAGTTTTACCGCCACCATTGACTGCAGTAAGTACCGTCAGTTCAGGGTGCAGCTTAAGCCGAAGCTGCCCAAAACAACGAAAATTGGTGATTTCAATCTCTTTTATTTTCATAGACGGACTCAACGGTCAGAAAGCGAATTAACAATATTTCTGAATACTATACGAAAAAATGTCCAAGCTTCACTCATCATCCAACTTACGCTTGGCATAGATATCGTAGCGGCTGGATTTTCCTTCCAGCACATAGGTCGGAGCAACACCTTCAATAGCGGGTGCTTTGCGGGGGCGTTTCACCACAACCCGATGGGTGGCAAGTTCCAAAGCAGTCGCCAGTAAGTCGGCCTCATCAGTATCAAAGCCTACCAGCTGGTGAAACAGCTTCATCTCTTTTTTGACCGATGCGCTTTTCTCACGAGCCGGAAACATAGGATCCAGATAAATCACCTGAGGTGAGAAACCAGTATCGCCAATGGCATCTGCCATGCTCTCGGTAGAGTTACCGGGCACCAGCGTCATGCGGGACGTGACCTCAGCGGCGTCCGGATCTGACAGAGCACGCTCCAGTCCATCCTGCAGCAAAGCAGCCACCACCGGATGACGCTCCATCATCAGCATCTCGCAGCCTAAGCCCGCCAGCACAAAGGCATCGCCACCCAGACCCGCTGTCGCATCCAGAACCCGGGGCTTAACACCGGTTTTAAGACCCACCGCTTTGGCGATCAGCTGACTTTTTCCGCCACCATACTGCCGACGGTGCGCGGCTTTACCACCGACAAAATCAACCTGTATCGGTTTTGGGGCTTTCTTACCCGTCTCACCCAGGGAGAGTCCCTGATCATCAATATAAAGCACCAAAGCGCCAGCCTCGCGGGGCAGCTCAGCGGCAATGGAAACCATCAGATGCACCGGAAGATTCGCCTTTAGCGTTACCAGCAAAGCTTCGGCATGAGCCTGATGGCGATCATTCCGGGGACAAAGATACAGCGGTGTAGCTGTCGCAAGTTCAGACGAGGGAGCAGAGTCAGTCATAACAGAACAACCAGTTGACCTTAAACGAACAACGCCAGCAGGATAACACCCAAAAACAGACGATAGATGACAAAGGGCAGCATACCGATCCGGTCCAGCAAACGCAGGAACAGATGGATACAGGCAAGAGCAGCCCCAAAGGCGATCACACCACCGATCAGGGTATGGCTGATCTGGGCTTCTGTGCCGGTCTGATAAAGCTCAGCACCTTTCAGCAGACCCGCCGCCATAATCAGGGGAATCGAGAGCAGAAAACTAAAACGCGCTGCCGCCTGCCGGGTCAGCCCCAGCATCAATGCGGCAGTGATGGTGATACCGGAACGTGACGTTCCCGGAACCAACGCCAACGCCTGCGCCAGACCGATAAAGATCGCATCCTTCATGGTGAAATCATCCTCACCACGGTTGCGACGACCTTTCACATCAGCCCACCAGAGCAAAGCCCCGAATACTAATGTCGTGATCGCAATCACCAACGATGAACGCAGATCACCTTCGATAAAGTCATTCAACAAAATGCCCGCTAAGCCTGCCGGAATCGTCGCCAGAATTACCGACCAGGCCATAAAACTATCCTGCGAATGCTGACGCTTAAAAACGCTGGCCAGCCAGGCCAGAAGCATCTTGCGAATATCTTTGTAGAAGTAGAACATGACGGCCAGCAGGGTTCCCACATGAACCGCGACATCAAAGGCCAACCCCTGATCCGCCCAGCCGAAGATCTGTGCAGGAAGAATAAGATGCGCAGAACTTGAGACCGGAAGAAACTCTGTCAGCCCCTGAACAAGAGCCAGAAATGTCACCTGAAACCAATCCACGATGGTCTTTCCTTTTAAACAAAAAGCCTCTATGCGAGACAAAAACAAAAACCGAAGCCTGCCAGCTTCGGCTTAAGGGTTTATTAAGTGCTCAACTTACAGCGAGGTTTATTTCACCTGATGCGGGCCTTCGCCCTTTTTGAAGGCTACGTTATCCCTCAGATAGACAGGTATCGCGTCCTCTGCAGAAACGGTTTTCCCTTGCTGCCAGTACAACTCGGCCAAACGGGCAATATCACCGGCCTGAGGCAAAAGTTCCGGGTAGGTTTGCTGTACCAGCCCCTGCATAACCGGAGAGAACTGATCCAATAGCTGCCAACCATTACCGGCACCAACCCAATCGGCATCCTCAACCGGGTTGACCAGCGACACCTGATCCGGAGCAATCACCTCAGGCTGGGCCACACAATCAAAGCCATTGCCGTTCCAGTGATACGCGGCCCAGTAGACTTCGCCCATGCGGGCATCGAGGGAGGAGATAATGTAATGGGCATAGCGCTCGCGGAATAACGTGAACGCCATGGTTTCCAGAGTGGTGACCGGAATCACCGGCAGGTCCGCACCAAAGGCCAACCCCTGTGTTACACCAGTAGCAATCCGCAGACCGGTAAAAGAACCGGGACCATTGGCAAAAGCGATAGCATCCAGCTGTTGCAGCTTAACGCCGGCCTCAGACAGAATCTCTTCCACCATGGGTAACAGCAACTGGGTATGTTTGCGGGGCTGAAGCTGAAAGTTCTCCAGCACTTCGTCATCCAGTTTAAGGGCTACTGAACAAGCTTCTGTGGAAGTGTCTAGTGAAAGAATACGTGCCATCGGTCGTCTGCCTAGAAACAAAAAAAGCGATTATACGCATTTCAGCTCAACAGAACGAATTCTTAAGAATTCAACCTGACAGAGGTGTGTATAACCCATCAGAGCAGACCTTCAATCATCCTGATGCGACTCATTTTAAAAACACCGTAAACCTGATCGAAGCCTTATAATCAGCCCTGAACCTGAGGCCAGTCCCCTGAAACAAAACAACCCTGCACGATAACGGGCAGGGTTGAAGAGGTCGGCTATATCACAGTCGCGCTTGCAAGGGTTACTCTTTTGCACCGTGAAACTGACTGACCCGGTGGAAGATGTGGTTATCACAACGATGACAGCGCTCAATCGGACGGGTATGGGTCACAACCACCATCTTGTCGCATTCCGTACAACTGAAAGTACCTGCTGTCGCCAGTTCACCTTCGATATAGGTGCCTGGGTCACTTTCCAGCTTTTGCTCCAGTTCCAGTTGATCAATCCGGGTTTTGTCGGCAACCGATTGCAACGCTCGGGACAGAGATAATTCCAACGCGGAAAGATCAATGTTCAGCCATTCGCCCAGACCGCGACCGGTTGAACTGACAAAGTGCCCAAGATCCTGCAGATCCCGGTTAAGCCAGGTCGTCAGAAGTGCCACTTCATCCTTGGTCAAACGCTCAAAGTCCTGCTCAAACTCAACCGCATCGCGGATCTCTTTTTGCAGCGTGTCCAGAGTATTATGCTCAGCCTCAGCCAGGCGCTTTTCGATTCGGGTCAGAGCGTTGTCATAGTGACGGGCCAGTTTTTCATTACTGTCCGGACGATTTTCGTTTGATTGATCTGACATAACGTCTCCTTGATCGGGTAAAACAGGTCTAAGAATGCACTGAACGTCTCAATTCGGTGGCACTCATCATCTTGTTATCCTTGAGTATTTACCATCACGAAGCCTGTGTCACGAACCGAAATCAGTAAAAATTAACTGTTACTTATCCATCGTCAGTCTTGGGGCTGAAGGATACCGGTTTCGTCCGAACCTTTATCTGCCTTTTTATCCCGCCTGCCCCTACCTGTCAGGCAGTCTGTAAGGTAGAATTGAGTGTTTAACGCCAGCGTTAGGCCCATAAGCACCTGACGCAGCTGTCTGATCATCCAAAGACAGCAGATCTGACCCAATTTGTTAACCCTTCCGGCCCCCCGGAACTGGCAAGGTAATCAAGCGATAATGGACGTTCAGTACACTCCCCACAAAATCGAACAGGAAGCGCAGGCTTTCTGGGAAAAGAATCAGTGTTTCAAAGCCGTAGAAGACGCAAACCGCGAGAAATTCTACTGCCTGTCGATGTTCCCGTACCCAAGTGGCAAGCTACACATGGGGCACGTGCGTAACTACACCATTGGTGATGTACTATCCCGTTATCAGCGACTGCGTGGCAAAAATGTTCTACAGCCGATGGGCTGGGATGCGTTTGGTCTGCCTGCAGAAAACGCTGCCATTAAAAACAACGTAGCGCCAGCAAAATGGACCTACGAAAACATCGATTACATGCGAGACCAGCTAAAACAGCTGGGCTTTGCTTATGACTGGGATCGCGAAATAGCGACCTGTCATCCGGAATACTATCGCTGGGAGCAGTGGTTCTTCACTCGTCTGTTCGAAAAAGGTCTGGTTTATAAAAAGACCTCAGCCGTGAACTGGTGCCCGCACGATATGACGGTTCTGGCTAACGAGCAGGTTATTGATGGTTGCTGCTGGCGTTGTGACACTGAAGTTGAGCGTCGTGAGATTCCTCAGTGGTTCCTGAAGATTACCGATTACGCGGATCAGCTGCTGGACGATCTGGACAAGGTGGACTGGCCTGAGCAGGTCAAAACCATGCAGCGTAACTGGATCGGCAAATCCCGGGGTGTTGAACTGCGTTTCGGTCTGAAAGACCGTTCCGAAGAACTGGAAGTGTTCACCACCCGCCCGGATACCCTGATGGGTGCCACTTATGTTGCCGTTGCTGCCCAGCACCCGCTGTCGCTGGAAGCCGCACAGAACAATGCCGAACTGGCGGCGTTCGTTGAAGAGTGCAAACACACCAAGGTTGCTGAAGCTGACATGGCAACCATGGAGAAGAAGGGTATGGCTACCGGCTTTACTGCCCTGCATCCTCTAACCGGCCGTGAAGTGCCGGTAATGGTCGCCAACTTCGTACTGATGGATTACGGTTCAGGTGCTGTTATGGCGGTTCCGGGTCACGATCAGCGTGACTGGGAGTTTGCGACCAAATATGACCTGCCGATTGAGCAGGTGATCGCTGGGGCAGAAGGTGATGACGTCGACCTATCCAAAGAAGCGTATACCGAGAAAGGCAAACTGATTAACTCCGGTGAGTTTGACGGTCTGGACTTTGAAGCCGCCTTTGATGCCATCGCAGCCAAACTCGAAAGTGCAGGTAAAGGTAAGATCACCATCAACTACCGTCTGCGCGATTGGGGTGTCTCCCGTCAGCGTTACTGGGGTGCGCCAATCCCTATGATCAGCTGTGACAGCTGTGGTGACGTACCAGTGCCGGAAGACCAGCTGCCGGTTGTGCTGCCGGAAGATGTGGACTTTGACGGCGTGGGTTCTCCGATCAAGAAGATGCCGGAATTCTATGAAACCACCTGTCCTAAGTGTGGCGGTGCGGCAACCCGTGAAACCGATACCTTCGACACCTTTATGGAATCCTCCTGGTACTACGCCCGTTACGCCTGCCGTAACCAGAGCGAAGCGATGCTGGATTCTGAAGCGGATTACTGGACACCGGTAAACCACTACATCGGTGGTATCGAGCACGCCATTCTGCACCTGCTGTACAGCCGCTTCTATCACAAGCTGCTGCGTGACGAAGGTCTGGTGAACTCTGACGAGCCGTTCCAGCGCCTGCTGACTCAGGGCATGGTGCTGAAAGATGGCAGCAAGATGTCCAAGTCCAAGGGCAACACCGTTGACCCGCAGGAACTGATCCAGAAATACGGCGCTGATACCGTGCGTCTGTTTATCATGTTCGCAGCACCGCCTGAGCAATCGCTGGAATGGTCTGATTCCGGTGTGGAAGGTGCCAACCGCTTCCTGAAGCGTCTTTGGAAAATGGTACAAGGCCACGTTGAAGCAGGTCCTGCCCCTGAGCTGAACCCTGCTGCTCTGAACGACAAGCAGAAAGAGCTGCGTCGTAAGACCCACGAAACCATCGCTAAAATCAGTGATGATATGGAACGCCGTCTGACCTTTAACACCGCTATTGCGGCTGTTATGGAACTGACCAACGCCATCACCAAAGTGAATGACGACAGCGCTGAGATGCGTGCTGTTCAGCACGAAGCGATTGAAGCCTGCGTCCTCATGCTGTCACCGATGGTGCCGCATATTGCCCACACGCTGTGGCAGATGCTGGGCCATGAAGATGCGGTCATCGATGCGAGCTGGCCGGTTGTGGATCAGGACGCTCTGGCCCGTGACTCTATCCAGATGGTGGTTCAGGTGAATGGCAAAGTGCGCAGCAAGATCGAAGTGGCTGCCGACGCACCAAAAGATGCCATTGAAGAACTGGCAAAAGCTGACGAGAAAGTGACTAAGTTCCTGGAAGGCGTCACCATCCGTAAGGTGATCATAGTTCCGGGCAAACTGGTCAACATTGTAGCGAACTAATCCTTAACGGACTTATTCGCTACCCGAAAACAGGCACGGTGGAAACCGTGCCTGTTTTTGCAGGTCTACTACTATCTACTGTTAAGAATTCATTAGTTAATTAGCTTACTAATGAATGTGTAATAACAACCCAGATCAAAGAATCATACGTTAATGCCCCCAAATCGGCCTTAACTTAGCAAACGGAAGTCAGATGAAGTTGCAAAAGACAAACACCTTGTCTAGTTTTAAGTGGTTAGGCGCAGTTTTACTGGCAATTCTCGTCAGTGGCTGCGGCTTTCAGCTGCGAGGGACAGCCGGTTTTCCGGCTGAGCTCTCGCCACTTTACCTCTCTGAACAATCCTCTGTTTTTTATAACACCCTGGCGACTCAGCTCACTCAGGGCGATGTTGTGCTCCTGAAAGGCAAAGAGGGTGCTCGCTGGCATCTTTGGCTGAGTCAGGTACGCCACCAGAAACAGCAAACCACCTTTACCTCCGGCTCAAGCAGCTACGACCTCTATGCCGAAGTCGATTTCCAACTGCTGAACGCAGAAGGCAAACCGGTTGCACCGCAAAGCACGCTCAAAGCCAGTCGCAGCTATACCAGTAGCGACAGCCTTTACAGTGAAGCCAGCGATCTGGCATCACTTCGCTTTGACATGGAGCGAGATCTGGCCAGCCGTGTCGCCCGCCAGTTAAGTCGCATCACGCTTCCGGTGACCAAAGAGGTTACCGGCAGCCAGCAACCATGAAGGTTTTCGCCGATAAGCTGAATGATCAGCTTAAGTCTGGCCTTAAGCCGATCTATCTGATTGCTGGTGATGAGCCCCTTCAGATGCGCGAAGCCTCCGATGCCGTTCGCGCTGCCGTGCGTCAGGCCGGAGCCGAAGAACGGGAAGTCCACCATGTGGATAACAGTTTCAGCTGGTCTACGTTGCTGGAAGCCAATGCCAGCATGAGCTTATTCTCCAGCCATAAACTGATTGAACTGCATATTCCTAGCGGTAAACCCGGTCAGGAAGGCAGTCAGGCGCTGCAGGCTTATGCACAGGAGATCTCGGATAATCGCGGTCAAAGCGATAACACTCTGATGATCATCTCCGGCAAACTGGAAGGCTCATCCACCAACAGCAAGTGGTTTAAAGCGTTGGATGCTGTCGGTATCTTTGTCCCTGTCTGGCCGTTAGATCAACAACGCCTGCCCGGATGGATCACCCATCGCCTGCGGGCTGTGGGTTTCCATCCCACGCCCGAAGCAGTTGCTCTGCTCGCACAGCGGGTTGAAGGAAACCTTCTGGCCTGTGATCAGGAGATTCAGAAACTAAGACTGGCGTATCCGGATCAGAGCCAACTGGATGATCAGGCGATTCTGGCCGCTGTACATGACAGCTCCCGCTATGATGTTTTCAATCTGACCGATGCCCTGCTGGCCGGAGATCCGGTTCGCACCAGCCGTATCCTGACAGGACTCCAGGGCGAGGGCTTGGAACCGCCCATTATTCTTTGGGGTATTACCAGAGAGTTGCGCCAGCTTATCAACCTGAAACACAGAGTCGATCAGGGACAGTCGTTTGATCGTATCTGTCGTGACCTGAGAATCTGGGACAAGCGTAAGCCGGTCTATCAGAAAGCGATCAAAGCCCACAGCGGAAAACAACTGCATCAACTGATTCTGATGGCCGAACAAGTGGACCAGAGAATCAAGGGTATCGAGAAGGGTAAAAGCTGGCCTATTCTGAGCCAGCTATGTCTGAAGTTCAGCGGACTGAATGTACTCTGAGATCAATTTAACTGCAAAGACTTACTCAGATTGCTTCCTGTGACTTTTGAACGCTATTAGCACCACCGCTCTTCCGGGTCAGATGTTTGAAGATACCGATCAGGCTGATTCCGATCCAGAACAACTCAATAATGACCGAAGACAGGTTCCAGTTGAATAACAGGGAAGTCAGCAACAAAATCGCGCCAACCAGATTCAACAGGGAGTAACGGATATCCCGGTTGTTAAGACGCTCTGTCTGCAAAAGATAAAATGCCAGCACCACCAGAAAAACACCGATATTACCGACCAGATCAAACCACGTATAACTCATCACTTTTTGCCTCTGCTGCTGTCATAAATGACAGGCCGAAAAAAAAGCCTCCCTACGCTTATGCGTCAGGAGGCTTTTACACGTTATATCGGAGGCTTGATGGGATTGCAAGCCAAGTGCTACATCATTGCCGAATCAGTCGGCGTCGACACCGGCCAGCGCTTCGGCCAGCTGCAGCGGCTCAATTTCAAGACCTTCAAGCTCGGCGTTCCAATTAGCACCAACCAACACGCCATCGTTATCCAGCTCTGGCAGCCATTCCTGCACAAAGTCTTCAATCTCAACCTTACTGATCTGGTAGTCCGCCCACTCCTCAACACAATGAGCTTCAGCATCTTCTTTGTCAGACCAGAAAGGGATCACGTCGGTATCCTCGAACTCCTGAGAGTCGACCACAACCCAGCCATCCTCAGACTCAATACCCCAAAGCTCCCCGTTGAAACGGATCTCTTCAATAAAGAGCGAGTAGTTGTCATCAATATTATCAGTCAGGCGTGTCATAGTAGGATCACCAAATTAAATCAGTTAGAAGCAATATGACTGTTTATCAGTAACACACGAACGACAAGGTTCACTATTTGGGCGGTCCGGGTGCAAACAATCACTACCACATTCAGGGCTGCCAGATTATCACGGCCAACGGGAATTGCTATCTAAGATAGATCAATTTTTACTAAAAACTAAAATTTCCCAGGCAAAGATACAATTTTCTCTTCACACCTTGACCCTACCAGCTGTAAACCGCAAGATGGCGCGCTCTTAACCTACAGTTCGGCATGTACGAACCCGTTATCAATTTCCGAAGCATTTTATTAAACGAAGCATCTGACCATGGCAAAATTCACCTCCTCAGCACATCTTATCTGTCCACTGGATCAGCAACCCCTGACACTGGAAGAACGAACCCTTAAATGCCCGTCAGGCCACAGCTTCGATATCGCCAAACAGGGCTACGTAAACCTGTTACCGGTACAGAAAAAGAAGTCAAAAGACCCGGGTGACAGCAAAGAGATGATTCAGGCCCGTCAGCGATTCCTGCAAGCAGGGCTGTACCAACCCATATCGGATAAACTGAATCAACTGGTTAGCCAACAACTGAATCTGTCCGGTAACAAGTCTGTGACCCTTCTGGATGCCGGTTGTGGTGAAGGCTACTACCTGAGCCGATTAGCTACGGAAAATAATCTCGCAGAACAGCAACAGGTTGAATTGCTGGGTGTGGATATCTCCAAATGGGGCGTACAGGCCGCGACCAAATATCAGCTGCCAATCACCTGGATTGTTGGCACCAATGCCCAGTTACCTGTTGAGCCCGCTTCTGTGGATCTGATTATCTGCATGTTTGGCTTCTGGCAGCCTGAGTGGTTTGCCAAGGTGCTGAAACCCGGTGGCAAGGTGATTCTGGCGGAGTCTGGTGTCGATCACCTGATAGAACTCCGTGAAATCATCTATAAAGAGGTCCACCGTAAAGACGTGCCGGAACTTAAAGGCATAGGGGAAGCCGGTTTCAGCCTGATCGACCAGCAACAGCTTGAGTTCCGGCCTGCCGCGCTCAATAAAGAGCAGGTTCAGGATCTTTTGGTGATGACCCCTCATCTTTATCGTGCCAACTATGAAGGTAAACAAAGCGCCCAGCAGCTGGAAAAACTTGATCTGACCGCTCATGTCGTCTTTCGGGTACTGGAATATAAACCTTAGGCGGTCACCAACCAGTAACGCAGACCGGTCTGTCTGAGAAAATCTTCTGCCCTATCTCCCTGAAGCAAAGCCAGAGTGGCAATTAACCCACTCTGAACACAGCTTGGGGCTGCTACGGTAATGGAGCGTGGGGCATTCTGAATCGGCCATCCGGTTTTAGGATTCAGCACATGACTGTAACGCAAGCCATCTTTCAGCAGAAAACGCCTACTATCCCCAGAGGTCGCTAACCCGCCTCCGGAAAGGCTTAACAAAGCCAGAGAACTTTCTTCGCTATCCGGTCGCTCAATCGCTACCTTCCAGCTTTCTCCATTTTGTCTCAGGCCACTACAGGCCATATCTCCGCCCAGGTTAACCAACACAGAGAGCGGTGTTCCATCAGCCTGAGCCTCTGCCAGCATAAGTCCCAGAGCGCGATCAACCGCATACTCTTTACCGATTCCGCCAAAATCCAGCTCCATGCCCTCAGGCAGAAGCAACTCAGCCTTATTACCGACCGTTCGATAATCCAGTTTTGACCAGCCGATATCCGCCAGTAACGCTTTAACAGCTAAAGCCTCCGGTAGCTGATCGCCACCATTAAAAGACCAAACCCTTCTCAGCACACCTGAAGTCAGGTCGAAAAGGCCATCAGAAATCTGCCAGCCCTGATCAGCAAACTCCAGCAAACGGTACGTTTCTTCATCAATCTCCTGCCAGTGACCGGAGTGCTGATGAATTCGGCTAAAGGTATTTTCCTGCAGGTAGCGACTGTATTTCTGTTCAATCCGCCAGACTTCACGTATCGCAATATCCGCCAGATGCTTAACCATTCCGATACGGTCTTCAGGCAGATCGATCAGCAGCTCACAATCACTGGCCATCGCCTGAAATGAGACCTGAAAAAAGCCCTGCTGAAACGACATTTCAGGTTTGGGATGAGATGCATGATAAAGGGGGAGTTGCTGAATATTTCCGGTCATTCCATTACCCGCTTTGCCAACAGCGGTGTCGGCAAGATTAACAATTCATAAGATAAAGACATTAAACCAGGAAGGCTTTTTACAAAATACATCTGTGAAAAAAGTATAACGACTAAAAACAATAAAACTCCCCGAAAATAAAGTGATTCACTCCGGGAATCACCTTATATCAGGGAGTTCGTCGTTCTGGTCCGCGAATCAGAAACGATAACCGACAGTCACCATGGTAGCCGTTGTATCAGGATAGAGTTCCTGATCTTTCAGCTTGCCGAATCCACTATCACCAGAATTGCTTTGCTGATAAAAAGCGACGCGGGTATACAGTTCCGAATCCTGACTCATTCGGTAGCCATAACGGAAACCCAGAGTATAGGTATCAAGATCACCCAATCGATAGTCAGCGCTGACTTCGTCCAAAGACTGGTAGTCGCTGGATGTTATATAGCGTTTATAGAAATCAGCGGCACTTTGGGTATACCAGCGCAACTGCGGCTCAATATAGTGCTTGCCCAGATCCCAACGATATTTCAGATCAACCGTATGAGAGTCCACACCCCAGTCATCGAACATAAAGCGGTAGCTCAGGTCGACAATATCACCGTTATCCAGCTGGTGTTTGCCCTGCCAGAAAAGTGCGTGCTTCAGGCGCGAGTCCGGACGCTTCTCGTAGAGATAAAGATTGGCGCCATCTTTTACAAAGTTACCGCCGTAATTCGCTCCGGCATTGTCATCAATCACTGAAACAATTTTGTAGGGATCATTCAGATAACCGGAACTGGAGCTCAATGAGTAATTAAACTGCATCAGTGTTTTACGGTCGATAACCTGAGTAAGTCCAAGTACAACATCGATAACCTGCTTATCATCCGACGAACCGTCACGACTGTTGCTCAGATCAGTACTGAAAGTACCGCTACCAGGTACAGGAGCACGGCTCAGACCAACCGGCAAGCCACCTTCCGGGTTCAGACTATCAGCCGACAGATTAAGCCCAAAGGTCAACGTCGTATTCTTCTGATTCAGGTAACGCGAAAGGGTACCGTTAGCTCCCAAGGACTGGTAATCATGCTCAGAAGACAGATAGCCACCGGCACTGTAGGCCCAATCTCTATTGATGGGGGCAGACCAGCTTGCGGAGAACGCTGCACGTGAATCACGGAAAGTATCATCAAGAGGCTGATCACCGGCCTCTGTTGTATAGCTTCCCTTACCGGATGGACGTGCAAAGGTTTGCGCCTGATCAGAAGGTGTCGCACCGTTTGGCGAAGCACCGGTCAGAGTATCGAAAGCAAACTTCAGATTCAGCTTAGTTTCACTATCATAGTTTCGTGTCGCGCTGATCACTGGCTCAAAAGCACTGACGCGACTATCCCCTTCCGCATAGATCAACGCTGCGGTATCAAAATCCCAGTTATCCAGCTCAGCAGCCTGAGCCTGAGTGGTAAGACCTGCCAATAATGCACAGCCCGCAGATGCTAACATCGCTTTCAGCGCCCGATCATTTTGGACGATTTTATTGTGTTTAGTTACAGCCACAGCCGCCACCTCCAAATCCGCGTCCGCCACTGGTCGCTTCTTTACTGAAATAGATATGATCATCCAGTCCCGCTTCAACAGGATCAGAAATCAGCTGCATCTCTTCTTTGGCAAGAACATCACGCTCCCAGGGCTTAACCCCCAGATCAGAACAGCCTGAAAGCAGCAGGCCGCTCATCAGGGCCGATATAAGCATTACTTTCGTCATCGTCATTCGCCTCATTCAGCCAGTAGCGCTTTAATGGTGTCTTCGTAGTCCTTAACCCGATCACTATGAAAACCAATATGCTGAGCCCGGATCTTGCCGTTCCGGTCAATCAGGTAGCTTGATGGCATCCCCATGACACCATATTCTCCCGGCAGCTGAGCATCGGTATCCAGAAGAACGGTAAATTGGGCGGGAACATCTTGAAGAAACTCACTCGCCAGCTCGACATCCTGATCAAGATTGATCGCAACAACCTCCAGTCCTTCTGCCTGGTATTGTTGCTGAAGTTTATTCATCCAGGGAAATGACTGCCGGCAGGGCCCACACCAGGAAGCCCAGAAATCAACCAGAACGACCTTTCCTTTAAAGTCAGAAAGAGACGCTGCACCACCTTTAACATCGGGAAGACTTACCTGCGTCATAGGTGCCAATTGTGCTTGCTGAACAGGTTGCAGCTCTGAAGCCAAAACCTGCGTGCTTAAAACCGTTAAGGATAAACCTGCGGCTAAGAGCTGTTTTTTAAATAGAAAAGACATATCCGGACTCCCTGATTCCTCGATTGGTCATCGACTGATGAGCATCTTCCCTTAGAAAACTTAAGATTTTCTTAAGTATGCAACGCTGTTGCTTAAGCAAACCTTAAGTTTCCTATCCGAAGATAGCGTCAACATCTCAAGGGATTAGCGAGGACACACTCATGTCTCATAATAAAGACTCCAGCTTTGGAGCCGGATTAAAGCATCTGGCAGCGTTAATACTGATCGTTCTCACGACCAGTCTGAGCCTTAATGCTGTGGCTGCATCTTCAGACCAGGAAGAATTCCTTCCACCTGAACAGGCATTTCAGTTTGATTTTGAACAGTTAAGTGACGGAACTGTAAAGCTACACTGGGATATCGCTGATGGTTATTACCTGTATCAGAAACGCTTAAAACTAACTGATACAAACAAGCAACCATTAACTGATGTCGCCTTTCTGACTCAGTCTGAAGAGAAAAACGATCCGAATTTTGGACTGGTTCAGATTTTTCATCACCAGCTGGATATAGAAGCCCTACCAGTAACCAATCAGTTAATGCTGAGTTATCAGGGCTGTTCTGAAAATGGTCTCTGCTATCCACCGCAAAGAAAAACACTGGATGTACAATCCGCTACCAAAACAGCCTCAAACGCAAAAGTATCTGAGAGCAGTCAACCTGCACCTACCGCTAATCAAGCTTTAGCCGTTGAAGAAGATGCAGGCGCAATTGCGGCTATGCTGGCGAATGCCGAAGGGTACTGGGTCGTACTCACCTTTTTTGTACTGGGCTTAGGTTTGACCTTTACACCCTGTGTTTTACCTATGATCCCTATTCTGGCGGGTATCATTGCGGGTCAGGGTACGAATATCACGCTGCGTCGTGGTATCGGCTTATCGACAGCCTATGTGCTGGGTATGTCTCTGACGTATACCTTAGCAGGCGTTCTTGTCGGTTATTTTGGTGCAAAAATGAACCTTCAGGCTTCCTTACAAAGCCCAACAGCTCTGATCCTTTTCTCAGCCCTTTTTGCTGCACTGGCAATGGCAATGTTCGGTTTCTATGAACTCCAGCTACCTTCATTCCTGCGTGATCGTCTGGATCGCATGGGACAGAACAGCAGTGGTGGAAAGTACGCCGGTGTAGCACTGATGGGGTTGATATCAGCTCTGGTGGTATCACCTTGTGTCTCAGCGCCATTAGCGGGGGCACTGGTTTATATCAGTACCACTGGGGATGCTTTATTGGGCGGTGCATCTTTGTTTGCACTAAGTCTTGGCATGGGTGTACCCCTCATTCTGGTTGGAGCTGGCGGCGGAAAGTGGCTACCCAGAGCCGGGGGCTGGATGCTGGAAGTTAAGGCATTCTTCGGTGTTCTGTTATTAGGTGTTGCGATCAGCCTTCTTAGCCGGCTGCTTCCTGGCAATGTAAGTATCCTTTTATGGTCACTGCTGGCAATTGTTTATGCTGCGCACCTCGGTAATTTCGGGCAATCCGAATCACTTAGCAGCTGGGGGAAAACCCGTCGTGGACTTTCCATTGCTCTGATGGTTTATGGGATCAGTCTGCTTCTGGCAGGCCTTGCAGGACATGATGACCCTTTAAAGCCTCTGGCATTCGTTTCTGCTCCTGCTCAATCTGGAGCAAAACAGGAAAAGCCCTTGTTTGTTCGTTATGCTTCTATCTCCGCCATGGAAACCGCTATGCGCGAAGCTTCAACAGCAGGCTACCCGGTCGTTATCGACCTGTACGCTGACTGGTGTGCCAGCTGTAAGGTGATGGAGCGAGAAGTCTTCAGCAGACCAGAGGTTCGCGACCTTGGAGAAAAGGTAACCTTTATTCAGCTGAATATGACAGACAATACCCCTGAACAGAGCGCTTTTCTGCAACAGCACGGACTCTTTGGCCCACCGAGTTTGCTCTTTTATAAAAAGAATGGGCAAGAACTTATCTCAGCCAGAGTACAAGGCGAGCTGGGACCACAACAGTTTATCAGTCAGGTAAACAAGCTTCTGTAAGCTTATTTTTTAAGTTAAGGAACTGAGATGCGTGTTCTACTGGTAGAAGATGATCCGGGCTTAGGGTCAGGTTTGCAGCAAGCACTTAAGCCTGAAGGCTATACCACAGATTGGTTGACCGATGGCCTTCAGGCACTGCAGGCTCTCGAAACTGACCATTTTGATATGGTTATATTGGACCTGGGTTTACCCAGGCTGGATGGTATATCCGTTCTGAAGCAGGTCAGAGCTCAGGGTAAAGACACACCTATCCTGATTCTGACGGCACGGGATGCGGTCCAGGACAGAATAGATGGGCTGGATAGCGGAGCTGATGATTATCTTATCAAACCCTTTGATATGACAGAGTTAAAGGCCCGCATTCGTGCCTTGCTGCGCCGTAGTTCCGGCAGAGCTCAACCAACAATCAACCTGAGAGGCATCGAGATCGATCCATCCAGTCAACAGGTGCTATATGATGGCAATACCGTCGCACTGACACGCCGTGAGTATACCTTGCTCTATGAGATGATGAGTCAGCCTGGACATGTGTTCACCCGGGACAAACTACAGCAGATGCTTTATGGCTGGGATGAAGATGTCGAGAGTAATGCGATGGAGGTACATATTCATCATTTACGTAAAAAACTCTTCCCTAAGCTTATCCGAACCCTGAGAGGCATCGGATACGTAATTGATAAGGAAGGTAACTGATTTTGCTTAGTCTGCCACTGAAATCGATTCGAAAACGCATTCTGTTCCTCGTCCTTTTTCTGCTGATAATCATGAGCGGCCTTATAGGGCTCGCGAGCTTCAAAGATGCCAGCCATGAAATTGAAGAAATTTTTGATGCTCGTCTGGCTCAAAGCGCAAGAATTCTTCAGGCTCTTGTGCTTGGCATTCATGAGACAGAGCTCAGTAACACAGAAGAGATCAGACTTCAGAAAGCATTCGAGAATGCCCTGTTATTAGAAGCAGGCAGTGGTGGTGGAGGTCATAAATATGAAAGTAAAATTGCTTATCAGGTCTGGCATGGCCACCAATTAATAATGCACTCCACAAATGGCCCTGAAATTCAACCCCATGAATTAAAACCGGGTTTTGGCCGTACTTTTTTTAAGGGTTATAACTGGCAAACCTTCACTCTGAAAACTCATTCGAATAACTACCCTTTTATTGTCATTGTCGCTGAGCGGGAAGATGTCAGAGGAGAACTTGTAGAGAAGGTAGTTTTACAAACTCTGATTCCGGAACTGATCGGCATACCAATACTGGCATTAATGATTTGGCTCGCCATCGGCTGGGGACTTACCCCCTTAAAAGAACTGACCAATCAGATCAAGGATAAAGCCCCCAGCAATCTGAAACCCGTCAAACTGGAATCCCCGCCATCTGAATTAGAGCCGATACAACACGCGCTCAACAGGCTATTAAATGAAACAGAAACAATGATCGCCCGTGAGCAGCGATTTATTGCCGATGCAGCTCACGAATTAAGAACACCCTTGGCTGTCCTTAAAATTCACGCAGATAACGCATTGAACACTGAGTCTGATCAGGAAAGAACCCGTGCGCTTAAAGAGTTAGATCTTGGTGTTAACCGTGCTACTCGAATTGTCTCTCAATTATTAACCATGGCAAGGCTGGATCCTGACACAGCGGCGTCCAATAAAAAAACTACAGATCTACTCGAAAGCTGTCGAAACACGCTAGCGGAACTGACACCTCTAGCCTGGGAAAAAGAGATTGAACTCAGCCTGGATGCTGACGAAAAGCTTGAATGGAACACAAAACTCGAAGACGGAGCATTAGAAATTATCCTGCAAAACCTTATCAGCAATGCAGTAAAGTTTTCCCCTGAAAGGGAGAGTATTGATGTTTCCCTTGAACAAGATGACAACAATTTCATTATGAGTGTTTCTGATCGTGGGCCAGGTATCTCACCAGAAAACTTAAGCAGGGCGACTGAGCGTTTCTTTCGCGACGGAAACGAAGCGGGTGCGGGTCTTGGACTCTCAATCGTCACAAGAATCGCTGAACGTCACTCAGGATGCATTACTCTTAGACCAAATCCAATCTCAGGTCTTTGCGTAAAAGTGATACTGCCTAAACACGTTGTTAACTATCAGCACTGATCAACCGGCAAGCTTATGCCTTCAGACATCGCATTAATCGCATATTTTTTTTACCCAAAGTAACCGCACGTTTACCAACCGGCATTCAAAAGTGCTTATTTATTAATAGGTTAGCAGCCAAAGACCTAGGTAACCTTTACTTGGGCAAATCTGGCATCTCTTTTGCTTTGTAACAAATTGAAAGTACTTGTTAACTAAGCAATTGAAATGCATCAGATTGGCGGAGAAAAGAGATCATGATAGGTCAGGTTATTAGCCAAACCTTGGGCTTATCCCTGTTAACCTCAGGAGCCAGACCGAAAGCCTCTGACACAGAAACGGTCAACCCTGATAAAGAGACGCAGAATGGGCGTCACGAGCTTCAGGCTGATCGACCTGAGGTCGTCATTTCAGACACTGCCAAAGAGCTTAGTATCAACTTTTCCGATGACGAACCCAACTGGAAACAGGTTCAGATGATGGCTAGCCACCTGTTTTCCAACATGGATTCTCTGTTCATGAAAGCTGGCATTAATACTGCCGAACCCATTCGTATCAATATCCATCCCTATACCGGCATTCCCTTTGTTGGCGAGCACCCTGACAAAGATAAAATTCAAAGACTGCTTGATGAAACGCCAGAAGTATTGCAGCAAATAAAAAATGTGAACACAGTTGCTAGTTTCAGTTATCAGATTTCGCAATCCAATCATGGCGTAAGTAGCAGTGCAACCCCCATGGCTAACGCTCCGACACAACTGGTGAATAAACATGAAAGTCTCAACAGCACGAGACTTCAATCTGCTCTCGAGCAATACGAGCAAACAACTCAAACGACTCGGATATCAATGGAATTTAAGCATGATATAGGCATATCCCTAGATGTTCTAAGTACATCGAAAAACCGGCGTTAAGAAACCTGCGCTATTAGCGATCCCCTTTCACTCACCGCCTTAGAATAACCGAGAAGAGGTTGGTGGCTCAGGCGTATCACTTTCGAACCGCTATCGTTGCTTATACCTTGTCCAAGCCCGTATCTTATCCATCCCCAGCACCTAGACCAGCCTCTTCATCATTCAGTGGCCCACTTTACGTCCTAAGCTCTAAGCTCTAAGCTCTAAGCCCTAAGCCTAAATCCCCCAGGCATAAAAAAACCCCGTCTCATAAGAGACGGGGTTTTCAGATAAGGCGCTTGACGATGTCCTACTCTCACATGGGGAGGCCCCACACTACCATCG